>JBNNED010000053.1:0-9731 GCA_050285825.1 Verrucomicrobiales bacterium
GAGACCCGAAACACTTCCATTCTTGCTTGCCCGGAGTGTGAGAAAGCTCTGATCAATATTGGCAGCAAAGTGGAGCGCATCCATCCGGTAGTCCGTTTCATTGATCGCTATGAGATGCAAATGGTCGCAATCTGGTGGACGCTGACCTTGCTGGGACTCGGTTACGGAATCGGGGAAGGGATGGGTAATTTGCGAAGCGCAGGTTTTGGCGGAGTTGCGGTGATGGTGGTCCCTCATATCGTGTTTTATTTTGTGCGTCGCCTCTTCCCGCTCTACCGAGTCACGGACTGCCCGTATTGTGGGTTTCACGCAGAGCAGCGCTTGGGTCATTCTTCCCTGTCATGAGCTTTCGGGAAATTTCCAGTGACTTACCAGTCATCATCAGCCAAGATTTTTCGCCATGCGACATCGATTGATTCTCCTGGCCATGCGGGCGGAGCTGGCTTTGGCTGGGCGTGAGGAGGTGACCGAAGCGGCTTTGTTGCGACGGGTCTTGGAAGCGCTTGAACCTTTGTCGCCTGATGAAGAGCATGCCCTGGCGAAGGAACCGCTGACCGAAATGGTTGGGCGGATCGGCGAGGCGCGTCGGCAGTTGGCCGATCTCGTGGCGGAGGGCAGTTTTTTAGAGGCAAGAGACGGAATGTTCCGCCTCACAGCGACCGGTCGGGAGCTGACCGAGGATTTGCTGGGTTGAGGAGGCGAAGGCCATTTTTTACTTCAGCTCCTTCACGCGGATGTTGCGGAAGCGGTAGGTTTGGCCTTTTTCGCCGTGGTGCTGGATGCCGAAGTGGCCGGAGGCGTCCACGTCGTCTTTGAGGTCGGTGACTTTCACGCCGTTGAGCTCGATGACGATGTGCTCGCCTTGGCAGGTGATGCGGTAGAGGTTCCAGTCGTTCCGCTTGAGGGCACCGGCGATTTCCGCTTGTTTGAAAAAGGCTTGGGAGCTTTCGGCCTGCTCCCCCTCTTTTGTCGGCCAGAGCCACAGGCGGCGCCCTTCGTCGTAAAGTCCGGCGGACCAACGGCGGTCCGAGCCATCGCACTCGGCTTGGTAACCGTAGACTTTTCCAGGCTCGACGTGGCAGCGGAACATGAGGCCGGAGTTGGCCTGGCCTTCCGGGAGCTTGATTTCCGCTTCAAAAACGAAATCACCAAAAGTTTCCTTCGTGGTGAGGAAGAATTTCTTGTCGGCGGTGAGTTCGACAACTTGATCGCCGGTGACGACGAATTTCCCGTGTTTGTAGGGATTGGTCCACTGCGTCATTTCCGCGTCGATGAGGTCGACCCAGCCCTCTTGTTTTTCCTCGGCCTGGGTGCAGGCGGCGAGCAGGCTGAGAGCGAGGATGGCAAGAGGGCGCAGGGTGATTTTCATGGAGTGGGTCTGACAAAAAGAGAGTCGTCTGACCAGTAAAATACCCGTCACTTTGTTGTCTTTTTGTGAAAGTTCAGCAAAGATGGCGCAGATGAAGGAGGTGATCTGGTCGGTTTACATCATCCGCTGTGGTGATGGCTCGCTCTACACGGGCATCGCGACGGAGGTCTCGCGTCGCTTCGCCGAACACGAAAGCCAGGGGCCGAAAGCGGCCAAATACACGCGGGGGAAGCTGCCGCTGCGCCTCGTCTATCAAAGAGAGATCGGAACCCGCTCGGAAGCGTGTAAGGAGGAGCTGCGCTTGAAAAAACTGACCCGGAAACAAAAAGAAACCCTCATCGCCAGCTTATAGCCACTCGCTGAGAAAGGCCGCGCAACGGGTCTCGGACCAATATTCACGTTGGCCGGAGGGAAAGCCGGTGTGCCCGCCGTGCGTGGGTGTTTCGAGATGAAAAAAAGCGCTCCGCCGCGCACTTTCTTGTGGAAAGCAGGGCGGGGCGAGAAAAGGATCGTCGCAGGCATTGACGAGCAGGGTGGGCACGCGGATGCGGTCGAGGAAGGGCTTGCTGCTGGCTTTTTCCCAATAGTCTTCGGCCCCGGAAAAGCCGTTGAGCGGCGCGGTGAAACGCTCGTCAAAGTCGCGGAAGCTCCGCAGGCCTTTCAAGTCGCCCAAGCTGCCCAGTTCGGGAAATCGTTCTTTCTTCTCCCGCACTTTTGCCGAGAGCCCCTTGATGAAACGTCGCATGTAAATCCCATTCGCCGACTTGGCCAGTTCCCGCGAGCTGGAGGCGAGATCGCAGGGCACGGAGAAGGTCACCGCGGCGCGCAGACGCGGGTCGGCCTTCTCGCCCTCCTCGCCAAGGTATTTGAGCGTGATGTTGCCCCCGAGGCTGAAGCCGACGAGCGCGAGGGATTGATAATCAAAGCTCAAGGAGTGATCGACGACCGCCCGCAAGTCCTCGCTGACGCCGCTGTGGTAGGATCGTGGAAGGCGGTTGGGCTCACCGCTGCAGCCTCGGTGATTCCAGCAGAGGGCGTCGAAGCCACGGTGGGCGAGAGCCAGAGCCATCCCCCGCATGTACTTTGCCGAAGAATCACTTTCCAGCCCGTGGGCGATGATTGCGAGCTTCCGTCGTCCGTCCCGCAGCCAGTCGAGATCGAGAAAATCGCCATCTGCGAGCTCGAGCCGCGTGCGTTCGTATGTCACCGCTGGCACCCGACGAAAAAGGGTCGGGAAGATGGTCGAGACATGGCCGTTCTGGAAAAAAACAGAGGCGCGGTAGGTGGAGTCAAGAAGCGGCATGGTGGCGGAAGCTGCGGTCGCGCCGCCATTGCTAGAGGGAAAGCGGGGCTTTGTCAGTCGTCAAGGAGAGCGCGGGCGAGTTGGTAGCCGCTTTTGTCGGGGGCTTTGTGAAGTTCGCGGAAGTGGGATTTGATGCGGCGGTCGCCCCGCTGGCAGAGGTAGCGGGTGATGTCCCTGGCGCGCGCGTGAAGGGGATCGGCTTGGGCGTCACGCAGCGAGTGGGCGTAGGAAACGGCGGTGGCCATGGCGAAGAGTTCGGTGCCGATATCGACAAGGCGAGCGAGGAGGAGTTGTTTTTTCTCCAGAGCCGGACCGTGGAGGGCCATGGCGTGGAGGAGAGCGCGGGAGAGGTGGGCGGTGTGGCGATCGATGATTTTCAGGCACTTGCGTAGTTCGGGCGAGAGCTCGTCTGGCTTGTGGCTGGGTCGCGGCAGGTAGCGGCTGGGATACCACCAGGCGTAGTGAAGGCCGGCTTTGGCGGCGGCGCTGAGGCGCTCGGGCCATTCGCGGCGGCTGTCGATGGCGGCGGCTCCGCGTTTCAGGTGGGGGTCGAGAGCTTCGCGGGCGAGAAAGAGGCGCATGATTTCGGAAGAACCTTCGAAAATGAGGTTGATGCGGCAGTCGCGCAGGAGGCGCTCGACGGGATCGGGGGTTTCGCCTCGCGCGCGGAGGGAATCGGCCGTTTCGTAGCCGCGACCGCCCTTGATTTGCATCGTTTCGTCAATGCTGTGCCAGGCCGCTTCGGTGCCCCAGAGTTTGGCCATGGCGGCTTCCATACGGATGTCGGCGTTTTTGTCCTGATCGACGAGGGCGGAGGTGTAGAGAACCATCGCTTCGGTGGCAAAGGCGTCGGCGGCGAGGTCGGCGAGTTTGCCTGCGATGGCGGCGTGCTTCCCGATGGCCTGGCCCCATTGGACGCGCTCGCCGGACCAACGCAGGTTGAGCTCAAGACAGCGGCGCATGAGGCCGACGCAGGCGGCGGGCAGGGTGAGGCGACCGGTGTTGAGGGTGGTGAGGGCGACGCGTAAGCCTTTGCCGACTTCGTGGACGATGTTTTCGGCGGGGATTTTGACGTTTTCGAAGCGGACGATGCCGTTGTAGAGGGCTTTGAGGCCCATGAAGTGGCAGCGGCGGACGATTTCGACGCCCGGCCAGGAGGTTTCGATGATGAAGGCGGTGGTGGCGTGGCTTTTTCCATCCTGCGGCGTGCGGGCCATGACGATGAGGTGTTCGGCTTTGAGAACGTTGGTGCACCAGAGTTTCTGGCCGTTGAGAATCCAGTGTTTGCCGTCGGCGCTGAGCTCGGCGCTGGTCTCCATACGGGCGGGATCGGAGCCGACGTTTTCCTCGGTGAGGGCGAAGGCGGAGATGCCGCCGCGGGCGCAGCGGGGAAGGTATTTTTTCTTTTGGGCTTCGGTGCCGAAGACGATGAGCGGCTGGGGGAGGCCGATGGATTGGTGGGCGGAGAGGAGGGCTGTGAGGTTCCCGCAGTGGGCGCCAAGGAGCATGGCGGCGCGGGAGTAGTTGGTCTGGGAAAGGCCGAGGCCGCCGTATTTGGTGGGGATTTTGATGCCAAAAGCCCCGAGCCCGGCGAGTCCGGCGATGACTTCCTCCGGGATTTCGCCCTCGCGGTCGATGGCGTCGGGGTCGGTTTTTTTCTCTAAAAAGGAGCTGAGTTTGGCCAGAAAGGCGTCGCCCTGATCGCGGTCTTCCTCGCTTTGGGCGGGGAAGGGGAAGATTTTGCGGTAGTCGAGATCGCCCGTAAAAAGGGGCCCCGCAAAACCACTGAGATCACGGGTGTCACGCGAGCTTTCGGCCATTTCCAAGGCAGCACGCTGACCTTCGGACATTTTGGAGGTGTCGATGAGACTGCTCATAGGATTAAGTGTTAGGTATTAAGTATTAAGTTTGAGGATTTGTGACGCTTCATGTCAGGGGTTTTGAGGGCATCGACGGGACGCCCGTGCCACGGTTGGGTCTGAGAATCTGAAAGTCTGATGGTCTGGCGGTCTGGCGGTCTTCTTTGGTTTTTGAGTTTTTGGTGCTTTGGTTTTTCGGGAAGTGCGGCCGCGCCGTTTTTTTTAGTTCACAGGCGGGACGCCTATGTTCCTTGGTTGTTTTGAATTACGGGTTCGCGGAAAGGGGGGTAGCCGCTGCCCATGATCATGGCGAAGTTGATGTCGTCGGCGCTTTCGGCGATGCCTTCGTCGAGACAGAGTTGGGCTTCGTCGCGCATGAGCGCTTCGAGTCGCGGGGCGATGTCCTCGGGCGCGAGGGGGTCTTGGTGTTTTTGAAGGGCGAGGGCGGCGGGATTGGGAGCCGTTTTTTTGCCTTTGTCGTAGAGGTAGAAGCCGGCGGAGGTTTTTTTGCCGAGATCACCTTTTTTGACGAGGGTTTCGAGGGCGGAGGGGATGCGGACGCGGTCGGGGAAGGCCCGGGCGAGGGTGGCGGCGACGTGGATGGCGATGTCGAGCCCGACTTCATCGAGGAGCCGGAGGGGCCCCATGGGCATGCCGAAATCGAGCATCGCTTCGTCGAGATCAAAGGGGGAGCTGCCGCGCAGGAAGAGCTCGGTGGCTTCGAGGAGGTAGGGGAGGAGGATGCGGTTGACGATGAAGCCGGGGCTGTCTTTGACCGGGACGGGGAGTTTGCCGATGCTCTGGGTGAAGCGGAGGGCGCGATCGAGAACTTCGGGGCTGGTCTCGGAAGTGTGGATGACTTCGACGAGTTTCATGCGGGGCACAGGGTTGAAAAAGTGCAGGCCAAGGAGGCGTTCGGGCTTCTCGATGTGGGGGGCGAGTTGGTGGATGGGGAGGGCGGAGGTGTTGGTGGCGAGAAGGGTGTCGGGCCGGGTGCGATGGCTGAGGTCGGCGAAGATTTTTTGTTTGATGTCGAGGTTTTCGACGGCGGCTTCGATGACGAGATCGCAGGATTTTAAAGAGATGTCGGGGAGAATCGGCTGGATGAGGTCGCGGGCTTTTTGCGCTTCGGCGGCAGTGAGAAGATGGCGGTCGCGGGCGGCGGCGAGTTCTTTTTCGATGCTCTGCAAGCCTTTGGCGAGGGCTTCGTGGTTGAGGTCCTGGAGGAGGACGCGGTGGCCTTTGGTGGCCAGCCAGTAGGCGATGCCAGAGCCCATGACTCCGGCTCCGATGACGGCGATGGTGGTGGGTGTGGAAGCGGATTGCATCCGCTTTTCTTCGGGTAAGCGGTTAGAAACCGCTTCTACGCGGCGTTTTTTGGCGGTTTCGGTGAGGAAGTAGAGGTGGATGAGGCGGCGGGTTTCGGGGAGGGGGGCGAGTTCGCGGATGGCGGCTTGCTCAGCCTCGAAGGACTCGGCGAGGGAGAGGCCGAGGGATTCGGTGGCGACTTCGAGGGCGCGCTCGGGGGCGGGGTAGAGACCGCGCGTTTTTTCGAGAAGGTCGTGGCGGGCTTTGTTTTCGATAACTTTGCGCGAGACGGGGTTGTGGAGGGAGAAGTGGGATTCTTCGGGGCGTTTTCCTTTTTCGAGAAAGGTCCGGGCGTAGCTGACGAGTCGTTCGCGCGGGGCGAGGGCGTCGACGAGGCTTTTTTTGAGGGCGGGAATGGGCTTGAGGAGCTTGCCGGGGAGGATGAGGGAGAGGGCGGTGGGGAGACCGACGAGGCGGGGGAGACGGGTGGTGCCACCCCAGGCGGGGATGATGCCAAGCTGGGTTTCGGGGAGGCCGAGGGTGGTTTTTTTGGCGTCGGAGGCCACGCGCCAGTCGCAGGCGAGAGCCAGTTCGAGGCCGCCGCCGACGCAGGCTCCGTGGATGGCGGCGACGGTGGGAATTTTGAGTTCGGCGAGTTTTTGGAAGGTGTTTTGACCCAGTTTGATGAGGTCGATGAGGTCTTCGCCTTCGGCCTTGGCGAGGGTGTTGAGGTCGGCACCAGCGATGAAGATGTTTTCTTTTGCGGAGGTGATGAGAAGTCCGGTAAGGGAGGGGTCAGCAGCGATGTCGTCGAGGCGGGCGTCGAGTTCGCGCAGGGTGTCGCGATCGAAGATGTTGGCGCGGGAGTCGGGTCGATCGAAGGTGAGGGTGGCCAGGGCGTCGCTAGTTTGGAGAGTGATGTTGGGCATGGAGGTGTTAGGTTTTAAGTTTTAGGTGGTTAAGTATTAAGTTTGGGGATTTGTGACGCTTCGCGTCAGGGGCTTTTGGGGACATGGACGGGACGTCCATGCCACGTTTTGCGTCTGGGAATCTGAAAGTCTGATGGTCTAGCCGTCTTCTTTGGTTTTTGAGTTTTTGGGGCTTTGGTTTTTCGAGAGGTGCGCCTGCGCCGGTTTTTTTTGTCAGCGGGCTGGAAGCCCACTGCACGTCCTGTGCGCTTAGGTTTCCAGCCAGAGGGCGGCTCCTTGGCCGCCGCCGACGCAGAGGGTGACGAGGGCGCGTTTGAGGTTTTTTTCGTGAAGCTGGGAGAGGGCGCTGTGGACGAGGCGGGCGCCGGTGGCTCCGACGGGGTGGCCAAGGGCGATGGCCCCGCCACGGGGGTTGAGTTTTTCGGCGGGAATTTCGCCGAGGGGAGCTTCGAGTCCGGCGCGGGCGGCGTGTTTTTGGTCTTTGAGGGCCATGAGGCAGGCGAGGGACTGGGCGGCGAAGGCCTCGTTGAGTTCGACGAGATCGGCGTCGGCGAGAGTGAGTCCGCTGCGTTGTTGGAGGTCGGCGATGGCGTGGACGGGACCGAGTCCCATGCGTTTGGGGTCGCAACCGGTGTAGGCGTAATCGACGACGCGACCGAGAGGGGTGAGGCCGTGGGTGTGGGCCGCTTCCTCGGTGCCGAGGAGGAGGGCGACGGCACCGTCGGTAACTTGAGAGGAGTTTCCGGCGGTGACCGTTCCGGTGTTTTTTTCAAAAACGGGACGAAGAGTGGCGAGCTTTTCGCGGGTCGAGTCGGCGCGCGGGCCGTTGTCGTTTTTGAGGGCCGTGCCATCGACGTGAAGGGGGGAGATTTCGCTGGCGCGGGCGTTGGCGGAGGCGAGGGCCTTGCGGTGCGACTCGGCGGCGAAGACGTCTTGTTCTTCACGGGAGATGTCGAACTCGCGGGCGAGGACTTCGGCGGTTTGGCCCATATTGAGGCCGCTGACGGGGTCGGTGAGGCCGACTTGGAGGCCGATGACGGGGTGGAGGAATTCGTCGAGGCGCAGGGAGGCGATGGTGGAGAGTTTCTGGGTGGTGGTTTTGGCGCGGCTGAGCTGGCTGAGTTTGTTTTGGAGGTTTTTGGGGTAGAGGAAGGGGATGTTGGACATCGATTCGGTGCCTCCGACGAGGTAGAGCTCGCCCCGGCCAGCTTGGATGCGCTCGGCGGCGGTGGTGAGGGCTTCGAGGCCGGAGGCGCAGTTCCGGTGGACGGTCATGGCGGGGGTGGATTGGGGAAGGCCGGCGCGCAGGGCGATGATGCGGGCGATGTTGGCGGAGTCGGCGGGTTGGGCGACGCAGCCGATGAGGGTTTCGGCGATGGTGTCGGGGTCGAGTCCCGCTTGGGTGAGGAGGGCGGCGCAGGCGCGCGTGCCGAGGTCGGCGGCGGAGAGCTCGGCGAGTTCGGTGCCCATGCGGCAAAAGGGGGTGCGGGTGGCGGCGAGGATGTGGACGGGTTTCATGGCGCTTCGCTTGAGTTGAGAGTCATCAGTTGGCAGGTTTCAGTTTGGGGATTTGTGACGCTTCGCGTCAGGTTTTTTTTGGGTCAGCGGGCTGGAAGCCCACTGCACGATTTTTTAGGTTTTCCCCGAGGGACGGTGGTCGATGACTTTTTTTTCTTTGAGTTCCTGGCCGACACCGTGGAGGTCGCGCATTTCTTCCCAGCTGTGGAAGTGAATGTCGTTGGGGCTGAGTTCGGTGCCTTCGCGGAGGCGGCGGCGGATGAGGGCGGTGAGTTTTTCGGCTTGATGGCCGTTGAGGGCGACGGCGTGGATGATGATTTGGTCGGTTTCCATGGGGTCGTCGTTTTTTTTGCGCAGTTCGATCTGCCAGGCACCGAGGCCGGGGGTGTCGTCGAGGAGGTGTTCGAGGGTGTTGAAGTCGACGAGGGTGCCGTTGAGTTTGTCGATGTGGAGGCGGTGGATGTCGGAGACGCGGGAGATTCTGCCGAGGAGACGGGGGCAGGTGCGACCGCAGTTCGGGCAGGCTTCGTAGGTGAGGCCGCCTTCGATGAGGTCGCCCGTGCGGTAGCGGAGGACGACGGTGCCCCGGGCGTCGAGGGGAGTCAGGACGATCTCGCCGGGCTGACCATGGGAGACGCGCCGACCGGTGTCGGGGTCGATGATTTCAATGAAGGAGAAGTCGGGGTAGAGGTGGAAGCCGGTGGGTTGTTCGTCGGGCCCGACAGGGCATTCTCCCCAGGCGAATTTGGCCTCGGTGAAGCCGTAGGTCGAGACGATGCGGGCGTCGGGCGAGCCGAGAGTGGCGCAGAGGTCGCGTAGTTTCTGGCGCATGCCCTGAGGGACTTTTTCGCCACCGAGGACGAGGCGTTTGAGCTTGGTGGCGCGCAGGCCTTCCCCGGCGGCGTGTTGGAGGAGGTGGTAGAGGAAGGTGGGCATGGCGATGAGGGCGTCGGGGTCGATTTTGGCGAGGAGTTTGGCGTTGCCATCGGTGCCCATGGTTTTGCCGCCGCCGGTGGAGAGGGTGAAGGTGTTCGAGCCGATCGAGGCGTAGTGAGCCTGCCAGAAGGCGAGGTGGGGGGCGAAGGGGAAGAGGTTGATGACGCGGTAGTCGGCGGGGGAGTCGGTGACTTGGAAGAGGCGGCGACCACCAGCCTGGAGATTGTCGAGATCGTGCTGGGTGTAGAGGAAGGGGACGGGCTCGGCGGAGCGACCGGTGGTGCTGGTCATGAAAATGGGGCGTAGCTCGCGGGCGAGTTCGCGCTGGGCTCCTCTTGGGCCGTAACGGAGGGTTTTGAGGAGGGTGGCGGGCTGTATTTTGAGGATTTTCTCGTCGGGAATGAGGACGAAGTCACGGGGCTCACCGAGGTCTTTTTTGGAGGTAAAGGGGAGTTTGGTGAGGTCTGCGGTGCTGCGGATGTCGTTGGCGCTGAGTCCGTTTTCGCGGA
>JBNNED010000054.1:0-2758 GCA_050285825.1 Verrucomicrobiales bacterium
TTCCCGTTTTTGGCCGCCGCGAAGAGAGCCTCATCTGGCATCGAACTCCACAAAAAATACGAGAGCCGCGAAGCGAATTCCCAGTCGGTCAGCTCTTCCCGTGCCGTCGGCTCGCCTTCGACGAGGTAGAAAAAATTCCGCGAGGTCAGCACGCCCTGCAAGGCCAGGCGAAAAGCGTCCGCCGGTTTCTCTCCCGCTTCGCGCTCGACACGATAGGTCTCCAGGTAATTTTCCAACTCCGCGAGCTCGACCGGACGTCGCCAGGCCCGCTCGGCGAAGCGCTGTAAATGCCGGGCCACGACCTCTTCACTCGCCTCAGCGGGCGGCAGCAAGTCCGCGCTCCGCGCCTTCTCCTCGTCCGATTTCAACGGCCCCTCCCACTCGACCCAGTCCAGCAGGACCGTCGAAAAAATCCCGTTCCCTTTGTCGTCGAACATCTGCGGAGCGTTCGGATTCAAGAGAAAAGTCTCGCTGCTGTGCGTGAAAATGTAACTCCCCCAGCTGGAGAGAGCATTGCGGAAGGCCGCGCCCGCCCGGCGATCGACGACATTGGTCGAGACGACGCAGAAATGCAGCTCAGTCGGCATTTCCAGAAAGACCTCGAACTCAAAAACCTGCGGCTCATCTTCCCCCGCCGTGATGTCAAATTCGATCAGGCCATCGACCGTTTCCTCTCCCGTGCGCTTGCCGATGCTCAAATGCGCCGGCTGCCCCCCGGGAGGGCGGATGCCACTGGCCTGCAGGCGGAGTTTGTAGAGCCCGCTGTGCTCCGGGCCCGTCTTGCCGAACCAATTTGGTGACAAGGCAGGCCGGACGCTTCCCGGATACATCAGGAAGCGCAGGGGACGCTTGATCCCGAAGCGATCCAGAGCCTCCTGCTGTTCTTTTCCACCCCGATAGCGTAATTCCGCCGCCGTCTTGCGCACCTTGCGCACCTCACCCGATTCCGCCGGAAGTGCCCGGTCGAGCACTGTTTCCGCCGCGCGGTAGTAGCGATCCACGTGAGACGAGGAGAGCGAGAGTTCCGAGCCAATCCGTTCAAAACCATGCCACAAGCTGTCTTCATTCAGCTCACCCGGCTTCGTCGGGTCATACCGCACCCCCAGCAAATCATAAATCGTGTTTTGATACTCCGCCCGGCTCAGGCGGTAGTGCGAGACCGTCGGTCGCGCCGCCATCCGCGCCGCCCTTCCCTGCTTGACCAGGGAATCGAGATTCGTCACGAAGGCGGCAATTTCCTCCTGCGTCGGCTGCTCTTCCTCAAATGGCGGCATGTCACCCGCGTTGACCTGCTCGATCATCTCCGCCCAATGGTGGGCATCCGCGCCCAACTTGAAATCGCGCGAAAGCTGGTCGATGCGCAAATCCCCTTTCTCCTTGTCCGGGCCATGGCAAGAAATGCAATGCTTCCGCACAAAGGCCTCAAAGGGTTCTTCCGCCCGTAAAGTCACGCCGCCGCCAAAGCCTGCAAGCAAGGCTACCGAGAAGCTCAAAAGAAAACGCGTCATAGAACGATCACGATATAACGTGAGCAAACGAGCCTTTCATACAAAGGAATGCCCAGTAAAATATTAATTCTTTTTAGCTCAGCGCGCAGAAAAAGCGCGTCCTCTCACTCACTTTCCGAGTTGGGCCAGTCGTTCATCGACCGAGCGCAGCTCGCGGAGTCGCTCCTGGCGTTTGGCGATTTCTTCCTCGCCGATCACGACGTAATCGAGCAGCTCCGCCATGGCCTGCCGCAGTGCGCCCAGCGCCGCCGCGCGGAACTCGACCAGACCGCCCCACGCTCCCAGGGAAAGCTCGGGATCGAGTTGCTCCAGGATGAACTCCGCCAAAAACTGCGGCTGGCAAGTCCGGTAAACGCGCAGAGCCAGCCGAAAAAAATCCAGCGCCAGGCTCCGCAAGCCCGTCTCGCCCTGCGCTTCCCACTCCCGCGCCACCGCCAAGCCCTCCTCCGCCCAGTCACTGACCTCCGCAATCCAGTCGCGTGGCAGGTCCTCTTTTTTTCCCGCCAACAAGAGCTCGCAAGCCAGCTCACACAGGTGGTGCCGCGCCTTGATCCCGATTTCCGCCGCCGCGAGCTCCTCCTTTTCCCGCGTCCGCACGCGCCCGAGAGCTTCCTCGGTGAGTGCGCGACGGTGCTCCGGCGGAGCGAGTCGGCTCAGATGCAGCAGGGCCGCGACCGGGACGAGTGAGGGATTTCCCTTTTCAAAAGCGCCCAAGGCCTGCCGAAAACTCCCCAGCGCCGCTTCCCGCGCTCCCATCGCTTCCAGCAAAACGCCATGTTGATTCCACAGAATCCCCAGACGCTCCCGCACGGCCGGCGTTCGCTCCATATGCGCCAGCACCCGCGCCGCGTTTTCATATGACGCCAAAGCCCGCCCGCCTTCGCCCAGACGCGCGAGGACATCGCCCCGGTTGATCAAACCCGCCGCCAAACCCCAACAAACCAGCCCCTCGTTCCGCCAATCGAGCCCTTCCCGCAGGCGAATCGCGGCCTCAAAGTCAGCCAGCGCCTCGGCCAGTTCTCCGGCTTCCGCCCGCGCCATCCCCCGCCGCGTCAAGCGGTTGGCTTCCTCGTTTTCCGCCTCCCAGCTCATTCAGATTAGCGCGCGGCCTCGACGAGATTGGCCAGAGCCGAGCGGTAGGCGGCCAGGTTGTCGTCCGGCTTCAACTTCAGGGCCTCGTCCACGGCCTTCAGCGCCGCCTCGTAGCGCTGCTCTTTCACGCGTAGCTTCGCCAGCTCGATCCAGGCCTC
>JBNNED010000055.1:0-2840 GCA_050285825.1 Verrucomicrobiales bacterium
ACGGGGTGGGCGAGGGCTTGCACGTCCTCGAAGCTGGCGTTCGGGCGGTTTTGCAGCAGGGCGCGGGCGCGGGCAGCGGTGGCGAGGGAGAGCGCGGCGCGCGGTCCGGCTCCGTAGGAGAGGAGAGCGGCGCAGTCCGAAGCTCCGGGCTGGGTGGCGTGGATGAGGCGGGCGATGTAGTTGGCGACGACTTCCGGGAGGTGGATGCGACGGGTGAGGGCGAACAGTTCCTGCAGTTGCACGGGCATGAGAACGGGTTCCAGGCGGGAGTCCTCGCCGGGGTGGCGCTGGAGAATGATGCGCTGCAGGGTCTCGGCTTGGTAGGGCTGGAGGAGAAGCTTGAAGAGAAAGCGGTCGAGCTGCGCTTCCGGGAGCGGATAAGTGCCTTCGAGTTCCAGCGGGTTCTGGGTGTCGAGGACGAGAAAGGGAGCGGGCAGGCGGTGGGCTTCGCCGAGGACGGTGACGTGGCCCTCTTGCATCGCTTCGAGCAGGGCGGACTGCGTTTTGGGAGAGGCGCGGTTGATTTCGTCGGCCAAAACGAGGTTGGCGAAGAGCGGTCCGGGGTGGAAAACGAAGCGGCGATGACCCTCGCTTTCCTGGAGGATGGGGTTGCCGGTGATGTCGCCCGGGAGGAGGTCGGGCGTGAACTGGAGGCGCTTGGTGTCGAGTCCGAGCAGGCGGGCGAGGCCTTTGACGAGTTCGGTTTTGCCAAGCCCGGGGAGGCCTTCGAGGAGGACGTGCCCGCGGGCGAGGAGAGCGGTGAGAGTGAGATCAATGAGCTCTTCCTGATCAAAAAGCACCTCGTTCAAGGCGCGGCGCAGGGGGGTGAGAAGCTGGTCGGCCTGAGCGAGCTCGGCGTCGGAAGGGGCGTGATTCATTTTGGGGGCGAGCTTAGGGAGGCGCGGAGGAGGGGTGAAGGGTAATTTTTGGACGGGGTGATTTTTTTAGTGCTACCATCAAGGAACTTAGGCGTCCCGCCTGAGGGTGGCCGTTGGGGTGAAGCGGCGATGACCCGCCGCAGTCAAAAGTCTTCGGCTGGACTCGTTGCGGATTGAAATCCGCGTTCCGTGCGCTCCGTGACCGGCGGGATTTTTGTCATCGGGATTTGCAATTTGGGCCGAGCTGGTTTAGGGGAGCGCGCGCGGATGCCCACCCGGGGTGTTCGTCGCTTTGATTGAACCCAAAATTATTCACTTACCATGTCTGTTCTTGTTGGCAAACCCGCCCCGTTGTTTTCCGCGAAAGCGGTGAAAGAGGAAACCATCATCGAAGATTTCTCCCTGGAGCAATTCATCGGTAAAAAATACGTCGTTTTCTTCTTCTACCCGAAAGATTTCACCTTCGTCTGCCCGACCGAGCTGCACCGTTTCCAGGAAGAACTCGCTGAGTTCGAGTCCCGCGACGTGCAGGTCGTCGGTTGCTCCACCGATTCCGAGTTCAGCCACTGGGCTTGGCTCAATACGCCGCGCAACCAAGGCGGTATCCAGGGCGTCAGCTACCCGCTGGTGGCCGACATCAATAAGACGATTTCCGAGGATTACGACGTCCTCGCCGGCGAGTATCTCGTGGATGAAAACGACGAAGTGCAGATCGAAGGCGAGCTCGTCGCTTACCGCGGCCTCTTCCTCATCGACAAAGAAGGCATCGTGCGTCACCAAGTGGTCAACGACATGCCGCTTGGTCGTTCGATCAAAGAATGCCTCCGCGTTGTCGATGCCCTCCAGCACTTCGAAGCGCACGGTGAAGTCTGCCCGATGGACTGGCAGGAGGGGGAAGACGCCATGACGGCCGATCACGCCGGGGTCTCCAAATACCTCTCGAAGTAATCGCGCTTCCTGACGATTTTCAACTCGCGTTCCTTCGGGGCGCGGGTTTTTCTTTTTTTGCCATGGCAGCTTTTGTTGAATCGATCGCGGTGACGAGCCGGGGGAAGTGGACTTATGAAATCACGGGAGAGGTCGCCGCTCTCGTCGCCCGCTCGGGGATTTCAGAAGGGACGGTCACCGTCTTCGTCCGCCACACCTCGGCGAGCCTTGTCATCATGGAGAATGCCGACCCCAGCGCGCGCGAGGACTTGGAAGAGTTTTTCGAGCGCCTCGTGCCCGAGGACACGCCTTGGTTCACGCACACTTACGAGGGAGCCGACGACATGCCCTCGCACATCCGCATGGCCCTGACCCGGACTAGCGAGGTCATTCCCGTGAGTGGCGGACGGATGATGCTGGGGACCTGGCAGGGGATTTTTCTCTTCGAACACCGCCGCTCCAGCCACCGCCGGGAGATCGTGATCTCGGTGACGGGGGAGTGAGTGAATGGTGCGTCCGGGGAGTGCTTGCCAGGGGGAATGATAGAAAGTTGTTGCAGGGTGAGAGGTTTTTTGAGTGAATGAATCTCTAATCTGAACGATTATTTTTATCTATGAAAAAGTATTTAATGATGAGCCTGCTTGCTTGGCCTTCGATCAGCCAAACTCAGGCCGCTTTGATCGCAAGTTATTCTTTTGATGCCCAGAATGGAGATGATTCCAGTGGCAATGGCAATCATGCCGACACCAGTGTCGGTGGCATCTCATACGCGGCGGGTGGATTCCAAGGAACCGGCTACGCCCTGCAAAACGCCGGGGACGGCTATCTCCAAGCGGCAACGTCCACCTCGCTCGAATCGACGGCGGACAATCTCACCGTCTCATTCTGGATTAAATCGACGGTCGCCGACTACGGCACAAACAATTGGCAACGCTTCATCCGGAAAGGAGAAGGGGTCAACGGCTCGTGGATCATCAACCGGAATTCGAACACGGACGGGGTTCTGTCGAGGACGGATACCGCTCCGGACGGGAG
>JBNNED010000056.1:0-2806 GCA_050285825.1 Verrucomicrobiales bacterium
TTTGGAAGCGGCCATTTTCTGGAAAAAAGCGGGCGCGAACTTCCGCAAAAGCTGGAAGGCGACCATGACGAGGATGATCCCGCCGATCACGGGTCGCGCGAGCTCCTCCGGCACCCAATCGAGTAAAAACCAGCCGAGCACGAGGCCCACCAGCGCGGGGGGCAGGAGCGCCCAGACCGGTTGCCACGAGGCATACTTGCGAAAAATCGGGTAAACGCTGACATCGGCCACGACGAGAATCGGCAGGAGAACGCCCACCGAAGCTTTCCCGAAAAGCTCGGCCATGATGGCCACCGGAATGATCCCGATCCCCCCGAAACCGGTCTTCGCCACCCCCACGAGGTAGGCCGCCAAAACGACCCAAAGCCACGGACCCGCCCCCTCAATCATCGGACCGCAACCCCCTCCCACGGCGGACGCACCGGCACTCCGCGTTCCCGGAAATACGCCTTGGCCTCCGGCACGGTGTGTTGGCCAAAGTGGAAAATACTCGCCGCGAGCACCGCATCCGCCTTCCCCTGATCGAGAACTTCCACCATGTGCTCCAGATTGCCCGCGCCACCGCTCGCGATGACGGGAATGCCGACTTGCTCGCTCACCGCGCGGGTCAGCTCGATGTCATACCCGGCCTTCGTGCCGTCCGCATCCATGCTCGTCAGCAAAATTTCCCCCGCTCCCCGCTCGTAAACTTCCCGCGCCCACTTGATGGCGTCCAGCCCCACCGGCGTGCGACCTCCATGGGTGTAGACCCCCCACTTTCCCTCGCCTTCCCGCTTGGCATCGATGGCCACGACAATGCACTGGCTCCCAAAAGCTTCCGCTCCTTCGTTGACCACCTCCGGGCGCTTCACCGCCGCCGTGTTCAAGCCCACTTTGTCCGCTCCGGCCAAAAGCATCCGCCGCATGTCGGCGACCTCGCGAATCCCGCCACCGACGGTCAAGGGCACGAAACACTTCTCCGCCGTGCGCCGCACCACGTCCACCATCGTTTCCCGCCCATCCGACGAGGCCGTGATGTCGAGGAAGACGATTTCGTCCGCTTCCTGCTCGTTGTAGGCGACCGCGCTCTCGACCGGGTCACCGGCGTCCCGCAAATCGACAAAATTCGTGCCTTTCACCACGCGACCATCCGTCACGTCCAAACAAGGAATGATTCTTTTCGCTAACATCGCTTCGTATCTCTTGAATTACAGCCCCCAGGCTCCCAAACCCGCGCTTCTGGCCTCGGCTTCCCAGTCTTTCAGGTAATCTTTCTGCGCGCGCCAGCCGCGACCCGACGGCAGGTCCGCCCCCCGCGTGTGGATGCGCCCCAAGCCTTTGGCGACGAGGAGTTCATGCAGATAGACCTCTCGCCCTTCCCACTGGACAACAACCAGGGCATACTTCCGCTCCGGCCCGTAAACATTTTCCCACTTCGTCCGCACGGTGAAGGGTCGCTCCGCCAGCAAATCGAGCACGAAGCTCTTCGCGGCCTTGCCCACGGTCGTCGTGTCGTCGCGGTCCAGCCCACCGAAATACGCTCCCTGCTCAGCGAGTCGCTCGCCGTTATTTTCGCCACCGCGATAGGTTTTATAAGCGCTTTCCGGGGTATCGACGTAGTAGAGGCGGAACTCCGCTTCGCCGCCGGCATGCCGCACGTGGAAGCTATCGCCATCGCTGTTCCGACCGGTGATGAGACGGCAATTCGTCAGCTCCTCCCACCCGCTTTCCAAGGCCCCGGGTTCGGAAAAACGCCCGGTGAGAGCTGCCGGAGCGGAATTTCCCTCCGGATTTTCCGGTCCGAGGACGATTTCCGCCGCCGCCTTCTCCTCTCGTGTCTCAGGCGTGGCGCCGTCTCTTTCCTGGAAAAACTTCACGCCGACGGCCACCACGATCAGGAGAATCGTCCAGCCCATTGAGGTTTTTTTCTTGGCCATCGCTTAAAATCCTTTCGCTCCAAAATAAATCATCCCTACCACGCCCGCCGCAAAACAATAATAGGCGAAATAGGAGAACTTCCCGCGCTGGATCGCCGCCATGACGACGTAAACCGCGAACAAACCGACCAAAAAGGCGGCCAAAGTCCCCGCTCCGTATGCCATGACATCCGCGCCCTGGAATTTCTCCTTCACCTCGTCCAACTTGAAGACCACCGCCCCCGCAATGGCCGGAATCGACATCAAAAAGGCGAACTCGGCCGCTTTTTTCGGTTCCACCCCGCCCAGCAAACCCGCCGTGATCGTCGATCCGCTCCGCGAAATGCCCGGCAAAATAGCGAAGGCTTGCCCCAGCCCCATGACCAGGGCGCTGCGCCAACCCAGATCGCGACTCCGCGCCTTGATCACCCGTGGCGCGAGGAGGAGGGCTCCGGTGACGATCAAGAGACCGGAAACGAGGACCGGGTTATCATAAGCCGATTCAAAAAGGTCGCCCAGCGGCGTCAGCACCAGCACCACGGCGGGCAGCGTCGCCAGGGCGAGCAAGCCGATCCACTTTCTCTCTTCAGCCAAGTCCTTGGTCCACAAAGACTTCAGCATCCGCCACAGTCTCGGCCAGAAATAAACGACGACGCTTAGCAAGGTCCCCACATGGAGCACGACTTCCAGCACGACATCGCCCTCCTGCCCCTCCGGGAAGGGTCGCATCCCCAGCAGAAACTGCGTGAGCACGATGTGACCCGACGACGAAATGGGCAAAAATTCCGCCAATCCCTGCACCACCCCGACCACGATCGCTTTCCAAATTTCCATAATCTCGTCTCCTGACGCCCCCGTCCTACGTCAGATCGGCGGCGCTGACGATGATAATTTCCCGCTCTCCGTCTCGT
>JBNNED010000057.1:0-3239 GCA_050285825.1 Verrucomicrobiales bacterium
GGCTCCTACCGCCGCGCCAAAGAAACCCTCCACGACCTCGACTTCCTCGTCGCCACCAAACACCCCGCCGAGCTCACCACCTACTTCACCCAGCTCCCCGAAGCCCACGAAATCATCGCCCGCGGCGACACCAAAGCCGCCATCCGCCTCGAAAACGGCCTCCAGTGCGACCTCCGCGCCGTCAGCAACGAGCAATTCCCCTTCGCCCTCCAATACTTCACCGGCTCCAAGGAACACAACGTCGCCCTCCGCTCCCTCGCCCAGAAAAAACACCTCTCGCTCAACGAATACGGCTTCACCCCCACCCGGGAAGACCCGCCCGTCGAGCTCCCCGACATCCACGAAGAAGCCGACATCTACGCCCACCTCGGCCTCGATCCCATCCCCCCCGAGCTCCGCGAAAACCGGGGCGAAATCGAAGCCGCCGACGCCGGCCAACTCCCCACCCTCCTCACCCGCGACAAGCTCCGCGGCACCTTCCATAACCACACCACCGCCTCGGACGGCGCCCACACCCTCGAAGAAATGGCCCAGGCCGCCATCGACCTCGGCCTCACCTACCTCGGCATCGCCGACCACTCCAAGGCCTCCTTCCAAGCCAACGGCCTCGACGAAGAACGCCTCCTCGCCCAGATCGCAGACATCAAAAAACTCAACACCCGCTACCAGGACAGCGGCTTCCAACTCCTCACCGGCACCGAAGTCGACATCCTCAAAGACGGCAGCCTCGACTTCCCCGACGAACTCCTCGCCCAGCTCGACTATAGCGTCGCCTCCGTCCACAATGCCTTCACCCTCAGCGAAAAAGACATGACCGCGCGCCTCATCCGCGCCATGGAAAACGAACACGTCACCATCCTCGGCCACGCCACCGGCCGCCTCCTCCTCCGCCGGGAGCCCTACGCCCTCAACCTCCAGAAAATCATCGACTGCGCCGCAGAGACCCGCACCGTCATCGAGCTCAACGCCTCCCCCTCCCGCCTCGACATGGACTGGCGCTGGTGGAAACGCGCCGCCGACCAAGGCGTCCTCTGCGCCATCAACCCCGACGCCCACCACACCGAACAACTCCAATACCTTCACTTCGGCGTCCTCCAAGCCCGCAAAGGCTGGCTCACCAAAGCCCAAGTCCTCAACACCCGCCCCCTCCCCGACATCCTCACCTTCCTCCAAACCCCCAAACACCAGCGCCAATAAGCCCCCCAAGGCCCGGAACGCCAAGCTCCGCTTGGCAAAAACACGCCACACCTCGACATCATGATTCAGGAACTCACCCAGCTCCTCGGCCCGGACAAAGTCTCCGCCACCGCCGCCGACCTCGCCACCCACTCCATTGACAAATGGAACCACGCCGCCCCGCCCGAAGTCGTCGTCTTCGCCGAAAACACCACAGACGTCTCCCGCACCCTCGCCTACGCCCACCAGCATCGCATCCCCGTCACCACCCGCGGCGCCGGCATCGGCTACGTCGGCGGCGCCGTCCCTGAAAAAGGCGGCATCGTACTCTCCGTCGCCCGCATGAACGCCATCCTTGAGCTCAACCCCGCGGACGGACTCGCCCGCGTCCAGCCCGGCGTCATCACCAAAACCCTCCAAGACGCCGCCCAGGAACTCGGCTGGTACTACCCCCCGGACCCCGCCTCCCTGAAAGAATGCTCCCTCGGCGGAAACATCGCCACCAACGCCGGAGGCCCCCGCTGCCTCAAATACGGCGTCACCAAAAACTACGTCATGGGCCTCGAAATCGTCCTCGCCGACGGCACCATCACCCGCACCGGCTCCCGCTGCCATAAAAACAAAACCGGCTTCTCCCTCAGCGAGCTCTTCGTCGGCTCTGAAGGCCTCCTCGGCATCGTCACCGAGGCCACCCTCCGCCTCATCCCCCACCCCCAGCGCCGCGCCATGCTCACCGCCACCTTTGCCGAATTCCCCCAAGCCGCCGCCGCCGTCCAAGACATCCTCAACGCCGGCCACCTCCCCTCCGCCCTCGAAATCACCGACGCCTTCACCCTCCAAGCCGCCCGAAAGCACCTCGGCCCCGATAAACTCCCCGACGGAAACGCCCACCTCATCGTAGAAATCGACGGACGCCACAGCGCCGTCGAAGCCGAGCTGCCCGAACTCCGCCACGTCCTCCAAAACGCCGCCGCCCTCAGCATCGACACCCATCCGGACGAAGCCGCCTGCGAAAAAGTCTGGCAACTCCGGCGCGAATTCTCCTACTCCCTGCGCGCCACCGGCCTCACCAAACTCAACGAAGACGTCGTCGTCCCCCGCTCGAAGCTCGTCGAGCTCGTCCGCTTCGCCCAGGAACTCGCCGCCACCACCGGCATCCCCGTCGCCTGCTTCGGCCACGCCGGAGACGGAAACATCCACACCAACCTCATGGTCGCCAACTACGACGACCCCGCCGTCAAAGCCCCGGCCGACGAAGCCCTCGACCAACTCTTCAAATGGATCCTCGCTAACGGAGGCGTCATCACCGGAGAACACGGCGTCGGCCTCGCCAAAAAGCGCTGGTTCCCCCAAGCCCTCCACCCCGGAGCCCTCGCCCTCCACCACGACATCAAACAAGCCCTCGACCCCACCAACACCCTCAACCCCGGCAAATTCCTCGACGACTAAGCCCCCACACCCCCCTGCCTGGAGCGCCAAGCTCAAGCTTGGCTTGCACTTCTCCCGCAGCGACTTCAAGGTGGCATGGACGTCTCGTCCATGTCCCCCTCGCAATAGCGCTCCAGCGCCCTCTTCAGCCTCACTCCCCGACCGCGTTTCAACAACTACCTCCCCAGCCAGCCCAGGGACGGGACGTCCCTGCTACGATCCCTCCACTCGGAGCGCCAAGCTCCAGCTTGGCTTGTGCTTCTCCCGCGCCGAGTTGTCAGCACTGAAGACCACAGCTCAAGAATCCCGAACTCACTCCCCCGGAAAGCCCTCCACCATCCTGGAAGCCCGCAAGAAGCGCCCCATTCCTCCCTCAATCTCTCCAAAACCACTCTCAACGTCGCTAGAGTCGTCCTCAAGCTCAACAAAGCCGCGCTCAACGTCGTCAGATCAATGCTCAATGCGGCCAGAACCACGCTCAACCTCGCCAGAGTCGTGCTCAACGTCGCCAGACTCGCCCTCGATCTCGCCAGAACGACGCTCAATGTCGCCAGATCGACGCTCAATGCCGCCAGATCGACGCTCAATGCCGCCAGAACGACGCTCAAAGTTGCCAGAACGACGCTCAAAGTTGC
>JBNNED010000058.1:0-2907 GCA_050285825.1 Verrucomicrobiales bacterium
GTTCCCGCTCCCAAGTCTCCAAATTCTCTGCGGCCAGGTTCGCGCGCTCCGCCAAAAGTTTTTCAGTGGCTTCGAGTTGAGAAAAAACCGGAGGGGGAGCGGCGGTTGCGAGCGCTTCGCCCGTTCCGATGGGCACGAAAAAGGCGGCACTCAGTGCGGCTAAGGCGAGGGCGGGGGAGGGTAGGAGGCGGGGCCAATTCCAGCGCAGAGCCGCGGCGGGGGGGCGCTCAGGAAAGGGCGGCCAGGCTCCGAGACCCGCGCGTGCCGTGTCGAGCGCATTGTGCAGCCCGAGCGCTTCATCGAGATGGGCCAGGGCGCGCTCGCACGTCACAAAACGAGCTCGCGCCCGCCACCAGGCAGCGCCCCCAAGTCCAAGCACCCCCGCGAGCGCCAGTCCGGTCAGCGCCCCCGCCCCGGCCTGCCCCGTCTGACGCAGAACCAGGAGAACCAATGCCAAAGCCAGCCCCACCAGCGGCATGAGCGGGCGCAAAGCCTCACAAAACCAAGCCACATTCACGCGCCGCGCGTGGCGCCGGGCCAAAGCCCGCCACTGCACTTCTGCCGATGAATTCCCGCTCATTTAAGCTGTTCATCATTGAGTTTGCTGGGCAACTCGTCACCGGCCATCACTTCTCCTGCTGGAACCATCGTCATCGCTTGGAGAAACTTCTCGCGCGAAGCCCGACCAGCGCGTTCAGCGATCAGATGATAGGTCTGCAAGGCGGAAAGTTTCTCCGCAACAGCGAGGTTGACGAACTGATTAATGGATACTCCGTCCTGTTCGGCCGCCTCCTTGAGTGTCCGGTGCAGTGATTCGGGGATTCGAAGGCTCAGTGTGCTCATAATAGTGCGAGGAACTCGGATGGTTTCATGACCGTGATCCCAAACTCCGAAGCTGGTTTGAGATCCTTATGATTGAATGTGATGATGTGAGAGGCACCTGCCGCAACTGCGACTTCCAACACCATGTCATCTTTGGAGTCGGGTAGGAAGCTACGCCAGAGATAGTAGATCATTTGTTGCTTGGAAACTTGTGCGATTCGGTTGATAACGTCATATACCGCCGCAGGAGGGATTGCAATCCCGCTGTTTGGGCGGTGGCAGACATCGTCGTATTCTGTGAGCAAGGGAACGGATAGCGCGACCTCGAAATCACCACGGTCTGCCGCCAGAAGAATCTGGTAGCTCGCACCGCTGGATGAGCGCAAGGCAGCGACCAAGACATTCGTGTCGATCACAGCTCGAATCACTGTGGTATTATAAATGCCACCACATGCGATGTCAAGGCAGCGGTGGGTTATTTGGAGATCAACAAGCGAGTGCAGCGATTCCAGGGGAGCGCCCCGGCCAGCGGCGATTTTGTCACTTCCGGGCATTGGCAGCATGGGGAGATCGCTTTAATGTGGGCTGATGGATGGAGCGAAGAAGGAATCTGCGGTGGCCTTGCCGGGGTATGGGGAGGCTTACCTCGTTTATTTGAAGATCGGCTTGCTGAGTTTCGGTGGACCGGTCGGGCAGATTGCCATGATGCACCGTGAGCTTGTCGAACGCCGCCGCTGGCTGAGCGAGAGTCGTTTCGTCCACGCCCTCAATTACTGCATGTTCCTACCGGGACCGGAAGCCCAGCAACTTTCGATTTACGCGGGCTGGCTCCTACACGGCTGGCGCGGCGGAGTCGTCGCGGGCTTGTGTTTCGTCCTTCCCGGCGCGCTTTTCATGCTGGGGATTTCCCTGCTGTACGTTTATTTCGGGCAAAGTCCGCAGCTTGCCGCCGTTTTTTACGGTTTGCAGGCCGCTGTCCTCGCTATCGTCGTCCAAGCGATGATGAAGATCGGCAAAAAAATCCTCCATCGCCGGGTTCTCTGGCTTCTCGCGATCGGGGCCTTCCTCGCCATTAGCGCCCTGAAGCTGCCTTTTCCGGCGGTCATCATCGGCGCACTCCTCTTCGGCTGGTTTTTCGGTCGCAGCCACCCGCGATGGTTCGAGGTGAAGGAAGAAGCGGGCGGAAAGGAGGTCGTGGACGCGGGAGATTACGCCGTGCGCGACGAAGGATCCGGCGCGATGAAGCCCGCGACGCTCGCCTCGACTCTGCGCGGAGTGCTCGTCTGGACCTTCATCTGGCTCGCCCCCGTCCTCCTCTGCGTGTTGCTGTTAGGAAAAAATCACGTCCTGAGCGAAGTCGCCTGGTTCTTCAGTAAAGTTGCCATGGTCACCTTCGGTGGCGCCTACGCCGCGCTGCCCTACGTCGCCCAACAAGCGGTCGATGTCCACGGCTGGCTCGGCGCGGAACAGGCCATGGATGGCTTGGGGCTGGCGGAAACGACGCCCGGGCCGCTCATTCTCGTTCTCCAGTTCGTCGGTTTCCTCGCGGGTTTTGGCCAGGCGGGTTCGCTCGCGCCCTGGCTCATGGGGCTCATCGCCGCTTTTCTCGCCTCGTGGGCGACTTTCGTCCCGGGCTATCTTTTCATCTTCGCCGGAGCTCCCTTGATCGAAAAAACGCGGGAAATGCCGCGCCTCGCTCACGCCCTCGCCGCCGTGCGCGCGGCCGTGGTCGGCGTCATCCTGAATCTCGCCCTCTGGTTTGCCTGGCACAGCGTGCGGGGGGATGGCACGAGCTGGGATTTTCTCCCCCTCGTCCTCGGCGGTCTGCTCTTTTACCTTATGAACCGCCGCGGCTGGGGAGTTCTCGCCGTTCTTGGGCTCGGCATCCTCCTTGGCGGCTCGGCGAGCCTGCTGCTCAGCGCCTGATGTGGTCGGAAAAGCCCTCCGCGCTCTCGCCCACGGCGATCACTTCCTGCTGGATGCGCTGCACCTGACTACTCAGTCCCTTCGCTTCCAGATCCGCTTTGATCTCCCCGAGCTTGCCGACGTAGGCCTCGCGCAGCTTGTTGAGTTCCGAGAAGATCG
>JBNNED010000059.1:0-9976 GCA_050285825.1 Verrucomicrobiales bacterium
ATCGGTAGATAGGCCTTTTGCAGGTAATCACTGCTGGGCGCGAGCGGGTTATGCGTGCCACCGGCGACGCGGATTTCGCTGGCTTCTCCCGCGCAGGCGAGGGCCGGGAGGACGGTTTGCAAGACAAGGCTGGTCGAGCCCGCCGTGCCGATGGCGAAGTCAAAGCGCCCCGCCCGCAGCTCGCCGGGCCAAAAGGTGATTTCCCGGCTCCCGATTTCCGCTCCCGCGAGTTTCGCCCCACAAATTTCCGCCGCCGCCCGCACGCAGGTCAGGTGCTGGCGCATGAGGCCGGGCTTGCGCCGCTGCCCCCGGATGTTGACCATGCGAAAAGCCTCACCCGTCACCGCCGAGAGGCTCAGCGCCGTGCGTAAAACCTGCCCCCCTCCGTCCGCTCCATCAATCGTGATCATGGCAATGAAGGGCTCGGGTTCTGCTTATACCAACTCGCAAAACGATCTGGTAGAATGGATTTGTTTAAAATGTGGTGCATGTCAGGCTGCGCATTTTCTGAAGAAGCTGGTCGTTTTTTCGGTAAAATCGGCGTTGTTCGTTGCTTGTGGTGCTCACACCACGCGCGCCTCACGCCTTGATTTTCCTCGAAAACCGACTCAGCCATTCTACCAGCTAGTTTCGCTCATTGGTATTACGCCTTTTCTCCCGGCTCCGGGATTTCCAGTGCGCGACAAATTTTCCGCGCCAGGAGGTCGGGGATTTCGCGGTGTCGTGGCACAGCCTCGCGACGCCCGGTTTTCGGGTTCCAAAAATGCTGTGCGAGCCACCTTCCCGTTTCAGGGGACAGGCGTTTTTTTCCAAATGGCGGATGAGATCCCGTCGCTTCACGCGAAGGAGAGGAGTTCGAGCTGCTCTCCCTCCCCGAGTTCGGCACGGGCGTCTTCCCGGCGGTCTTCCAGGAGGAGAAAAATGGCCTCCCGGAGTGAGTCAAGAGCTTCCTCCCGGGTCTTTCCCTGGCCGTTCGCTTCGGGAAATTCCGGAGAAAAAGCGACGAACCACTCGCCATCTTTGAGGAGGCGGGTGGAGACGGAAATGGCCTTGTCCATAGGCGTAACATCTCACTTCCGGGGGTCATTTGCAAGTTCCGAGTCATTTTGGTCATTCCGTGGTTTGGCTTTGCTCAATCATCCGCCTTACTGGCGTCTTTGATGACGAAGCGGGCGCGGAGGCGGGCGACTTGGTGGGCGAGCCCGGCTTTCTCCACGGAGGCGAGAACTTCGGAAAAGTCCTTGTAGGCGTCCGGCGCTTCATCGATCGGGTATTGGCGGGCGTTGTAGAGGATGTCGGCCTCGCCCAGTCCGGAATCGACGGCGGCCTGGTCGAGGCTTCGTTTGGCCTGGTTTCGCCCCATGACGCGACCGGCCCCGTGGTTCACGGAGTAGCAGGATTTTTCCGCCCCCGGCAGAGCCGCCATCACGACCGAGCCGTCGCGGGGGTTTCCCGGCAGGAGGATCGGGTGACCGGTCTCGTAGAAGGGCGTTTCCTTGAGGGCGAAGTGGCCGGCCGGGAAGGCGCGGGTCGCTCCTTTCCGGTGAACCCACTGGAATTTCTCACCGACCTTCTCGCGTCGGGCGATGTTATGCGAAATGAAGTAAACCAGGTGGCCGCGCGTTCCCGGCAGGACTTCCTGGAAGGCTTCGAGGACGAGGGCGTTGATGAGGAGGTGGTTCACGGTCGCGAAGTTCGCCCCGAGAGCCATGTCATCGAGATAATCATTGGCCTGCGGCGTCCCGAGCGGGGCGTAAACGAGCTTTTTATCGTTCGCCGGATACGGCACCCCCCAGGTGTCGAAAAGCTTCTCCAGGGCGCGGAATTGCCCACTCGCCAGGTCGTGCCCGAGGCCGCGCGATCCACAGTGGGAAAGGAAGGCCACGCGACCGTCTTGCAGGCCGAAAACTTCCGCCGCGCGTCGAGCTTCGGCCGACTCACCGACTTCCACGATTTCCGCTTCGCCAAAGTGATTTCCGCCGCCGTAGGTCCCGAGTTGGCGGACTTTTTTCGGGAAGCGCTGGGCGAATTGATTCCCCGCCATGAGGACGTCGAGTCGGCGTTCGAGAGCTTCCGCGGTGCGGTCGTGCCCGAGGTGGAAGCTGTCTTCGCAGCGCTCCGCCCACTCCGGCGGGATGCCGAGGGCTTCGCAGACCGAGGCGGAAGCTCCTTCGAGGCAAACCTGGCGACCCAGCTCCGGGGAAATCTCGCGTCCGCGTTGCGCGCTCCGTTCCTTGCCCGCTCCGGTTGGGGTGCGCAGGCAAATGGCCTTGATGAGCTCGCGGCGCAGGGATTTGTCGGCAATCGCTTCCTCGGCGACGTCGGTCTGGAGAAGGCTCATCGAGCATTTGATATCGACGCCGACCGGCCCCGGATAAATGTGGGACGGGGAGACCATCACACAGCCGATGGGCGCGCCATAACCCGCGTGGGCGTCGGGATTGAGGACGACCTGGGTCACGCCGGGCGCTTCGCGGGAGTTGATGGCTTGGGCGAGGCAGGTTCCGTCGAATCCGGCGCGGATTTTCTCGGTGCCGATGACGGTGATCGGGCTGAATTTCGGGTCGCGAGCCGGCAGGAGGCTGATCGCTTCGCTTTGTTCGATAAATCGGTTCATGGGTTTTCTTCCTTTCTGGCAAGTGTTCGGCCTCGGGCGGTGGTGGACGAGTGAGCGACACTCTCCGCAACCACCACCGC
The DNA here is from genome assembly GCA_050285825.1 of Verrucomicrobiales bacterium. Taxonomy (GTDB): domain Bacteria; phylum Verrucomicrobiota; class Verrucomicrobiia; order Verrucomicrobiales; family Akkermansiaceae; genus SW10. Next base: position 2,698 of record JBNNED010000059.1, read on the forward strand.
CGGCCACAGACGATGTTGTGCAACATCCAACACCATCATTGGCAGGAGTCGTGCCAGGAAAAATCCGGGAAGGTCTGAAAAGGGTGAAAATGCCTGATGGATCAAGGGAAAGAGGGCCGAAGAAAATTTTTCGCAGCGATTTTAACTCGCTTTCTCTGGCGGATTTCATATCAAATTTTCTAGCAGATTAGAAAAATGAAGAAGGTCGTCTTGTCGTTTCTCGGGACCCAGTTGGATCGGCGGAAATTTCCCGACCGCTGGCAGCGCTGGCGTCCGAATGTCGCCTTGTGTCAGCATGAGGACTTGCTCATCGACCGTTTTTTTCTGCTTTATGACAATCACAACCGGAAGCTGGCGGAGATCGTGCGGGCGGACATCGGGCAGATTTCGCCGGAGACCGAGGTGGTGCTGAGTCCTTGTAACTTGCGGGATCCGTGGGATTTTGAGGAAGTTTTTTCCGCGCTCCTGGCGCTCTCGCGGGACTTGGAGATCGATGCGGAGCGGGAGGAATGGCTGCTGCATATGACGACGGGGACGCACGTGGCGCAGATTTGTCTCTTCCTCCTCGCGGAGTCGCGTCATTTCCCCGGCAAGCTCATCCAGACGAGTCCGCCCAAGCGGGTGCGCGGCTCGGAAACGGTGGGGACGTATCAGGTGATCGACCTCGATTTGTCGAAGTATGACAAGCTGGCGAGTCGCTTCGCGGAGGAGGCGCGGGAGGCGCACGATGTCCTGAAAGCGGGGATTGAGACGCGGAATGAGGCCTTCAACGCCTTGATTTCCAAGATCGAGACCGTGACTTTGCGATCGGAGGCGCCGATTTTGTTGACGGGGCCGACGGGAGCGGGGAAATCGCAACTGGCGTCGAAGATCTATCAGCTGCGTCGCGAGCGGGGGGGCGTGCAGGGGGAGTTCGTCGAGGTGAACTGCGCGACCTTGCGAGGCGACACTGCGATGTCGGCGCTTTTCGGTCATGAAAAAGGAGCCTTCACGGGGGCGGCGAGCGCGCGGGCGGGCTTGCTGCGGGAAGCGCACGGTGGGATTTTGTTTTTGGACGAAATCGGGGAGCTGGGAGCGGATGAGCAGGCCATTTTGCTGCGGGCCATCGAGGAGGGAAAGTGGCTGCCGGTGGGGGCGGATCGGCCGGTGCGGGCGCGCTTTCAGCTCATTGCGGGGACGAATCGGGATTTGCGGGAGGCGGTGGCGCGGGGGGAGTTCCGCGAGGACTTGCTGGCGCGCATCAATTTGTGGACTTTTGCCCTGCCGGGGCTGCGCGAGCGGCGGGAGGACATCGCGCCGAATTTACATTACGAGCTCAAGCGCTGGCAGGAGTCGGGCGGGGGGAAAGTGCGCTTTGAGAAGGCGGCGGAGCGGCTGTTTTTGAGCTTTGCGGAGTCGCCGGAGGCTCTGTGGCGGGGGAATTTCCGGGATTTGAATGCGGCGGTGACGCGGATGGCGACCCTGGCGCCGCGGGGTCGGATCACGGAGGCGGAGGTGCGGGAAGAAATGGCTTGTCTGGAGGAGGGGTGGCGGCGGGAAGAAGCCGGGGGAGAGGAGGCCTTGTTGCGGGAGGTTTTGGGTCGCGAGCGACTGGCGCAAGTGGATTTGTTCGACCGGGCGCAGTTGGCGGCGGTGCTGCGGGTCTGTCGGGAGTCGCGTAGCCTCAGCGAGGCGGGGCAGCGGCTTTTTGCCTATTCGCGGACGCAGAAGAAGACGGTGAATGACAGTGACCGGCTGCGGAAGTATCTCGCGAAATTCGGGCTGGAATTCGGGGAGCTGGGCTGAGGCGGGGCCTTCCTTTCCGGCGGGTGGCATTTTTTTTGTTGGGTGGCGATTTTGTTGGCCTTTTCGGTCTAAGGGATGGGGGCTTTCGTGCGTTGATCGCTTGCCTACTACTATTGAAATCATGAGTCTTCACGCCCAGCCTTCCCCCGAAACGCTCGATCGTTTGCGTCGTCAGCGCCGCAATGCGACTTTGTCGAGCCTCTTCATCGCCATCCTTGGAATGGCGCTCATTGTTGTGATTTTGCTGATCATCACGATGAAGTTGTCGAAGCCGGAGGTGCCGACGATTGTCAGTTACACGGCGGTGAGCGAGCCTGATGTGAAGCAGGAGAAGCCGAAGGTGGAGGTCAATCGGCAGAACAAGCCGCCGAGTGCCTCGATGTCGGCTGCGCGGGTTTTGGTGGCGGCGACGGCGAGTCCGGTCGCGGTGCCGGTGGCTGACGTGCAGGTGGATTCACAGGCCGTGGAGTTTGGGATGGATGAAGGATTCGGCCAGGGCTGGGGCGAGGGTGAGGGCTTTGAACAGGGTAGTGGGATGACGCTTTTCGGGCGGAAATTAGAGGTCAAATCGATCGGGGTGGTGCTGGATGTTTCGGGGTCGATGACGCGGCATCTGGGTCGCGTTTTGGATGAGATTGACCGGGTGGCGCCGGGGAGTCCGGTCGTTTTGCACGTGGGCTGCGCGATTAAGGAAGAGACGCGGCGGGGGAAACTTTACGAGCAGGACGCGCCGCGGGATCAGTTTAAGAAGCTATGGTATCTGGCGCAGCATAAGGATTATCATCAATTTTACGGAAAGCCGGATACGGAGGTGGATTTGACGCGTCCCATGCCCGGGCCGGAGGTTTATGAGAAGTTGGCGGGCCGTTCTCAGACGTATTTTTATGCCTACGAGGGGTCGCAGGCCTGCGGGGAGGCGCTGACGGCACGTCCTTTGCGTGATGTGGAGGCGGTTTATTGGTTTGCTGACTTCCAGGACAAGCACGATCTGGACGAGGTGAAGAGCGTCTTGCGCAAGATGCGCGGGCGGAAGCAAAAGCTCTACGTGCACGCGTCTGGTGACGGGCCGCAGTTGCCGGTGATCATGCAGGAGATCGTGGAACCGACAGGCGGGGAGCGGATTTTAGAGGAGAAAGCTCCGGCGAAGAAGTGAGATTGGTTTAGAGTCCGAGTTGGTCTTCGAGTTCTTCGAGGGGGACGCCTTTGGTTTCGGGGACCATGAGGATGATCCAGACGAGCTGGAGGGCCATCATGATGGTGAAGAAGAGGAAGACGGTGCCGGGGTGGAAGTGGGAGACCATTTTCGGGAAGAAGGTGGTGAGGAGGGCGGCGAAAATCCAGTGGGTGGAGCTGCCGAGCGACTGACCGAGGGCGCGATCTTTGTTCGGGAAGATTTCGGCAATGAAGACCCAGATGACGGTGCCCTGGCCAATGGCGTGGGCGGCGATGAAGGCGAAGATGCAGGCGGGTACGATGGCGAAATTTCCGGTGTAGAAGGCCCAGGAGACGAGGCCGAGGGAGAGGAGGTAGCCGAAGGAGCCGAGGTAGAGGAGGGTGCGGCGGCCGAGGCGGTCGATGAGCCAGAGGCCGGCGAAGGTGAAGACGAGGTTGGTGAGTCCGATGCCGGCGGACTGGAGGAGGGCGGCGTTTTCTTCGAGGCCGGTGAGTTGGAAGATGCGGGGGGCGAAGTAGAGGATGGCGTTGATGCCGGAGAGTTGGTTGAAGAAGGCGATGAGGAAGGCGAGGAGAAGGGGGGTGCGGAGGCGTTTTGACCAGAAGGAGGAGGCGCCGTCGCTGGTGCTTTTTTCGGCGTGGCGGGTGATCTCGTCGGCGAGGGCGGTGGCTTCCTCGCGGCTGCTGGTGGGGTCGGCGGCGAGGAGGGTGTCGATGGCTTTTTCGCGTTCATGGCGCCGGGTGATGAGCCAGCGGGGGCTTTCGGGGATGAAGAAGCAGAGGAGGGCGTAGAGGAGGGCGGGGATGGCCTCGACGCCGAGCATCCAGCGCCAGTCGTTCGGGCCGGAGCCGTTGATGAGGGCGTTTGAGAGGAAGGCGATGAGGATGCCGAAGACGATGTTGAATTGGAAGAGGCCGGCGAGGCGTCCGCGCTTGTCGGGAGGGGCGATTTCCGAGATATAGAGGGGGGCGGCGACGGTGGAGATGCCGACGCCGAGGCCGCCAAGGAAGCGGGCGATGATGAAGGTGGTGACGTCGGGCGCGAGGGCGGATCCGAGGGCGGAGAGGAGGTAGAGGAGGCCGATGGCGAGGAGGGTTTTTTTCCGCCCGAAGCGGTCGGTGGGCCAGCCCCCGATGAGGGCGCCGAGGACGGTGCCGTAGAGGGCGGAGGCGATGGCAATGCCGTGGAGGGCGTCGCCGAGTCCCCAGAGGGCCTGGATTTTTTGTTCGGCGCCGGAGATGACGACGGTGTCGAAGCCGAAGAGGAAGCCGGCGAGGGCGGAGGTGAGGGACCAGAAGAAGACTTTGCTCATGGGGTGACGGGTCGGATGATCCCGCAGTTTAGCGATTTCGGGCCGGGATGGTAGTTTTTAATGGGATTGGGTGGGTCACTTTGTTGCGGAGGGAGAGATTGTTCATTTTTTATTGAACAAGTCGGGTGCGGGGTCTATCTATACCGATATGCCTGCGGATGAGATGAAGCTGAGTGTGCGCGCGGACTTCGAGCGGCAGGTCGTGGATTTTTTTTGCGACGGGGTGAGGTTGCTGGGTTTGCCGAAGTCGGTGGGGGAGATTTACGGGATGCTCTTCATCACGCCGGAGCCGCTCTCGCTGGATGATTTGGTCGAGAAATTGGGGATTAGCAAAGGTTCGGCGAGCCAGGGACTGCGGACCTTGCGGGATCTGGGCGCGGTGCGGGTGGTGGAAGGCGGGGAGGGGGTGCGCCGGATGTTTTACGAGCCGGATGTGGAGCTGAAGCAGCTGGTGGGCGGGTTCATCAAGGAGCAGGTGCGGCCGCATGTGCGGAGTGGCGAGGAGAAATTGGCCCGTCTGGAGGAGTTGGCGGGGGAGCTGGAGGGCGATGGGAATTATCATTTTTACGAGGATCGTTTGTTGAAGCTGGAGCGCTGGTCGAAGCGGGCGAAAATCCTCTTGCCGATCGTGCAGAAATTTTTGGGGAGTTGATGATGGCGGAGAAAGAAAGCGAGCAGGCGGCGTGGTATGCGGTGCGGACGCAGTTGAAGCGGGAGAAGCTGGCGGCTCTGAAGTTGCGGGAGCTCGAGGGCGTGGAGGTTTTTCACCCCCGCATTCGCTACCGGAAGGCGACGCGCCGGGGGCCGGTGTGGTGGGTCGAGCCGTTGTTTCCGAGTTACTTGCTGGTGAAGTTCCAGTTGGTCGAGCAGGGTCGGCTCGTGGGCTACGCGCCGGGGGTGAGCCATGTTTTGAAGTTCGGTACGGTGAGTCCTTCGGTGCCGGATAAGCTTGTCGAGGAGCTGCGCGCCGAGTGGCGGTCTTCGGCGGAGGATGATGGCGAGGAAATCCAGGTCGAGCGCCTGGTCGAAGTGGGGGACCAGGTCGAGGTGGCGCGCGGAGCCTTTCAGGGGATCGAGGGCCAAGTCGTGAGGGTCAAGGCGGCGGCGCAGCGGGTGGAAATGCTTTTGGAATTTCTGGGCGAGGAGCGGGCGGTCGAGATTGATTTGCTGGATCTCATTCTGGAGTCCGGCCGGGAATCTCTGGCGGGTCGCAAGAGCCCCCGCGAGAGCGAGTAAAGCGGGGTGGGGGATTTGTTCATTTTTAATTGAACAAAGGCCTGATTCATGAGTCAATTCCTTCGTGCGGCAGTGATGTTGTGCGTTTCGAAAGCGGAAAAGGGAAGGCCCGGGACGGTTTTGTTTGTGAAAAACAGACAAGTGACCAAGGGCGGTAGCGTGTTTTGGGGCCAATGAAGCAGAAAATATTTGTAACAGGTCATCTTGGCATGGTCGGATCGGCTCTTTGTCGGCAGGCCATGAAGCTGGGTGGGTATCAGTTGCTGACTCAGACCAGAAGCCAGCTTGATCTAACAGATCAGAGCAGGGTGTTTTCCTACCTTCGTGAGTCCTGTCCAGATATTGTCATTGTGGCGGCCGCTAAGGTCGGGGGTATTCATGCCAACGCAACTTATCCCGCTGAGTTTATCTATGAAAATTTAGCTGTCGCTACAAATTTGATCGAAGGTAGCTATCGGGCAGGAGTTAAGCGGGTGTTGTTTTTAGGTAGTTCATGTATTTATCCCAAGAATGCAATACAGCCGATGAGTGAATCGAGCCTACTTACCAGTGAGTTGGAGCCCACAAATGAGGCGTATGCCATAGCTAAAATTGCTGGACTGAAGATGTGTCAGTATTATCGGAAGCAGTATGGCGTGTGTTACCATTCGGCAATGCCTACGAATTTGTACGGTCCCGGTGATAATTACCATTCTCAAAACTCTCATGTAATCCCTGGTATGATCAGGCGATTTCACGATGCTAGAGTGCAAAACTCCCAAGAAGTGACAATATGGGGCACGGGTAAACCCCATCGTGAATTCTTGTATGTTGATGACATGGCTGAAGCTTGTTTTCATCTTCTGAATTTAGAAAATCCTCCTGATTGGGTGAATGTTGGGTGCGGTGAGGATTTATCAATTATTGATCTAGCTAGATTAGTTGCAGACACTGTAGGTTATCAAGGGGCCATATTGACCGACAGTAGTAGGCCTGATGGAACCCCGAGAAAACTTTTAGATGTTTCGTCCCTAAAAAGTACGGGGTGGGCCCCAAGAACCAATCTGATTAATGGTTTAAAAATTGCTTATAAAGACTTTTTAGATAAACAAGAATCTGGAAAAGTCCGCATGTAATAAATTTATAAAATGAAAAAAGCACTAATTACTGGTATTACGGGTCAGGATGGCTCATACTTGGCGGAACTACTTCTAGAGAAGGGATACGAGGTCCACGGAATCAAGCGCCGGGCTTCGATGCTGAACACGCATCGAGTCGATCACCTTTACCAAGACCCACAAATCGAAAATCGGCGTTTCAAGCTGCACTACGGGGATTTGAGTGATTCCTCAAATCTGACGCGCATCATGAGCGAGGTGCAGCCGGATGAGGTTTATAATTTGGCGGCGCAGTCGCATGTCGCGGTGTCTTTCGAGTCTCCCGAGTACACCGCAGACGTGGACGCTCTGGGCACCTTGCGGCTTTTGGAAGCGATTCGCTTCTTAGGATTGGAAAAAAAGACGCGGTTCTACCAAGCGTCTACCTCCGAGCTCTACGGTTTGGTGCAGGAGGTCCCGCAGAAAGAAACCACCCCGTTCCACCCGCGTTCGCCTTATGCGGTGGCTAAGATGTATGCGTATTGGATTACCGTGAATTATCGGGAGGCTTACGGTATGTATGCCTGTAACGGCATTCTGTTTAATCACGAGTCTCCCCGACGCGGCGAAACCTTCGTGACTCGCAAAATTACGAGAGCTTTGGCCAACATTGCCATGGGCTTGGAAGACTGTCTA
>JBNNED010000060.1:0-3535 GCA_050285825.1 Verrucomicrobiales bacterium
GGTGGCCCCGAATTCCATGCCACGCGCGTGGAAGAAGTCGGAGAGCTCGTCGTTTTCCGTGATGAAGGGGCCTTCGCCAACGCGGGTGGTGTAGGCTTTGCAGACGCCGATGACGCGCTGGATGGCGTGGGGCGGGAGGCCGGAGCCGGTGGAGCCGCCGCCTGCGGTGGTGTTCGAGGAGGTGACGTAGGGATAGGTGCCGAAGTCGATGTCGAGCAGCGAGCCTTGGGCGCCTTCGAAGAGGATCATTTTGTCATCTTTCCAGGCTTTGTGGAGGCTGGGAATGGTGTCGGTGACGTGCGGGAGGAGGCGCTCGATGGCTTCCTTGACTTCGGCAATGACTTGATCGGTCGTGAAAGTCGGGAGCTCGTGCTGGCTGAGAAGGCGGTTGGCTTCTTCGAGGCGCAGATCGATGAGTTCCCGGGCGGTGTCCCAGTCGCGGAAGTCGGCGAGGCGCAGGCCGATGCGGTTCGCTTTGTCGGCGTAGGTCGGGCCGATGCCGCGCTTGGTCGTGCCGATTTTTTTATCGCCGAGAGCCGCTTCGCGGGCGGCGTCGAGTTCCCGGTGGTAGGGGAGGACGACGTGGGCGCGGTCCGAGATGAGGAGGCGGTCGGGGGTGATGGCGATGCCTTTTTCTTCAAGGCCTTTGATCTCGCCAGCGAGGCCGACGGGGTCCATGACGACGCCGTTGCCGATGACGCAGAGTTTGTCTTCCCAAAGGATGCCGGAGGGGACGAGGTGGAGGACGTATTTCTTCCCGTGGGCGATGACGGTGTGGCCCGCGTTGTTGCCGCCTTGGCCGCGGACGACGAGGTCAGCGGACTCGGTGAGGTAATCGACGATTTTTCCTTTCCCTTCGTCGCCCCACTGGAGGCCGATGATGATGGTGTTCGAGCTGGAGTTCACAGTTGTCTGTTGGCGGTTACCGGTTGGTCAGGTTATTTCGTTGCCTCGATGAGGTCGGCGAATTCCTGGAAGAAATAGCGGGCGTCGTGTGGTCCGGGGGCGGCTTCGGGGTGGTATTGTACGGAGAAGACGGGGTCTTTGGTCGAGCGGATCCCTTCGACGGTGTCGTCGTTCAGGTTGAGGTGGGTGATTTCGACGTCGGCTGGGAGGCTGTCGCCATCGGTGGCGAAGCCGTGGTTTTGGGAGGTGATGGCGACTCTGCCGCTGCGGAGGTCTTTGACCGGTTGGTTGCCGCCGCGGTGGCCGAATTTCAGTTTGAAGGTTTTTCCGCCGAGGGCGTGGGAGAGGATTTGGTTGCCGAGGCAGATGCCGAAGATCGGGGTGCGACCGATGAGGGCGTTGATTTCCTTGTGAATGTAGCCAAGCGCGGAAGGGTCGCCGGGACCGTTCGAGAGGAAAACGCCGTCGGGTTTGCGGGCGAGGACGTCCTCGGCGCTTGCTCCGGCGCGCACGACGTCGACTTCGAAGCCTGCTTGGCGGAGATTGCGTAGGATGTTGTATTTGATGCCGAAATCGTATGCGACGATGCGGTATTTGGGCTCGGGAAGCGGCAGGTAATTGCTTTCCTGGCCGGTCATCACGTTCGGGATCGTCCAGAGGCGGGATTCCCGATCCCAGTGGTAATCCTTGTCGGTGGTGACTTCCTGGACGAAGTCCGATCCGGCCATGGGCGCGCTGTCTTGAGCCGCTTTGACCGCTTCATCCTCAGTAAGTTCGGTGGTGAGGCAGGCGCGCATGGCCCCGCGGGAGCGCAAGTGCTTGGTGAGGGCGCGGGTGTCGATGTCTTCGATGCCGATGATGCCGTGCTCCTGGAGGTATTCCGGCAGGGTTTTCTCGGCGCGCCAGTTGGAAACGACGGGTGAGAGCTCGCCGATGACGAAGCCGCGGATGTGCGGTTCATACGACTCATGGTCCTCTTCGTTGATGCCATAATTCCCGATGAGCGGGTAGGTCATGGTGACGATTTGGCCTCGGTAAGAGGGGTCGGTGATGACCTCCTGGTAACCGGTCATGGAAGTGTTAAAGCAGGCTTCGCCGGTGGTTGTTCCGGTGTGACCAAAGGCTTTTCCGTGGAAAATTCGTCCGTCTTCTAGCGCAAGGATGGCGTTCATGGGCGGCGCTATCCTCATGGAAGTGAGCGACGGGGGCAAGAGTAGATGCGCAAAAGATGAATTTTCCGTCAAAAAAGTCAGTTCCGGCTCTTCGGAAGCGGACGATCCGGCGGGAAGTATTTTTTCGCTAGCCGCCCGTGGGAAGCTGGCCTAGCTTGGCCGCAGAGCCACTCGCTATGCCTGATTTTCTTCTTTCGATCATTCTCATCGTCGCCGTGGTGGCGATTTTCAACCTCATCATCTTCGTCCACGAACTGGGCCACTTCCTCGCCGCCCGTTGGCGCGGCTTACAGGTCGACCGCTTTCAGATCTGGTTTGGCAAGCCCTTGTGGAAGAAGACGATCAACGGAGTGCAATACGGACTCGGCTGGTTGCCGGCCGGAGGCTTCGTCTCGCTGCCGCAAATGGCTCCGATGGAGATGGTGGAAGGCGAACGGGTGGACGAAGGACGCGACTTGCCGCCGATCAAGCCCATCGACAAGATCATCGTGGCCTTTGCCGGGCCACTCTTCAGCTTTCTCTTCGCCGTTGTGGCGGCCTTGATCGTCTGGGGCGTGGGCAAACCGCGCGACATCATCGCGGACACGACCCTGGGATATGTCGAGGCCGGAAGTCCGGCGGAGGCGGCGGGCTTGCAGGTGGACGACCAAATTCTCGCCATCGACGGCGAGCCGGTGGAGGTCTTCGGAGGGAATTTGAACGGGGTGATGGAAAAAATCATGATGAGCGAGGACGAGCAAATCCGGCTTCAGGTGAAGCGCGGTGAGGAGGTGCTTTCTGTGACCACTGATTATAAGAGCCCGGAGGCGGGTGGCTTGTTCAAGCGCAAAGGCCTGCGCTCGATCGGGGTCTGGGTGCGCAACGAGGCGAAGGTCGGGAAGCTCTCTCCCAACGGCCCGGCCGAGAAAGCGGGCTTGCAGCTGGGCGATGTCGTGACGGCCATCAATGGCCAGCCGGTGACGAGCGACCGCGTGATTTATCAATTCCTCAAAGATTGGGAGGAGAAAGAGGTGAGCTTGCAAGTGCGCCGGGGTGAGGAGGAGCTGGAGCTGACGCTCGTCCCGCAGCACCCGACGAATCTCCAGACGGGCGAGAAACTTACGGAGCGCCCCGTGATGTTGGGGGTTTATTTTGAGACCGGTGAGTATGATGAGCAGATTTACCACCCGACGGCTTGGGAACAGATTGCGGAGAGCGCGACGATGATGTGGGTGACCATTTCCAAAGTGGCCTCGAAAGGCTCGGATGTGGGCGTCGAGCACCTGAGCGGACCAGTGGGCATCGGCAACGTCATGTGGCAGATCATTCAGACGGAGAACGGCTGGAAGCGCCTGCTTTTCTTCATGGTCTTGTTCAATGTGAACCTCGCCATTCTCAACATGCTGCCTTTGCCGGTCTTGGACGGCGGGCACATCCTCCTCTCGTTCCTGGAGATGATCGCGGGTCGTCCGGTCCAG
>JBNNED010000061.1:0-2568 GCA_050285825.1 Verrucomicrobiales bacterium
AACATGTCGCGCTCCTGGATGTGGGCGGCCAAGCACCTCGGTTTCCACTTCGCGGTGGCCGCGCCGGAGGCTTGTCGTCCTGCCGAGGACTTCATGAACCGGCTGCAAGCGCCGAACGTCACTCTCACCACCGATCCGGCGGAGGCCGCTCGCGGCGCTCATGTCGTCAACACCGACGTCTGGCTCTCGATGGGTCAGGAAGACCAAAAGGCGAAAGAAGCGCTCTTCGGAGCTTATCAGGTCAACGACGAGCTCATGGCCAACACCGCCGAAGGCGCGCTCGTGCTGCACTGCCTGCCCGCTTATCGGGGTAAGGAAATCACGGAGGAAGTCCTTGAAGCTCATGCTGATACCATCTTCCAACAAGCGGAAAACCGCCTGCACGCCCAGAAGGCGGTGCTCGCCACGCTCGCCTGAGTTCGGAGACCTGAGCCTGCCGCCCGATGAACCTGCCGCGTGAAATTTCCCTCGCCTGGAGTCACCTCCGCGACCACGGTCTGAAGGCGAGTTTGCTCGGGCGCGGACCCGAAACGCCCTTTCTCATCCAATTCGGGAAATACGGACTCTGCGGCGTGCTCTCGGTCGTCATTTTCGCCCTCGTCGTCACCCTCGGGCAGCTTATTCTTCCCGAAAAATTCGCCCTCAGCCTGGCTTCCGCCGAGCGCAGCCGGAATATCGCCCTCCTCCATTTTCTGGCCTTCCTGCCCTCCAATTTCACGGCCTACTACCTCAACCGCCTCCTCGTTTTCACCCCCGGACGACACCGGCCGCTCAAGGAGATCAGCCTCTTCACCCTCATTTCCTTCATCAGTTTTTCCCTGGGAGAACTGCTCCCGCTCTGGCTCGTCAGTCAATTCAACGTCCCGAACCTCGTCGCCCACGGTAGCTTCATCGTCTCCTCGGCCTTGATCAATTTCATCGCGCGCAAGTTCCTCGTCTTCGAACATTAAGCGCCTCGTCGCAAACTCCCCCACCCTCCGACCGTATCTTTTGAAGACGAGAAACGCATTTTCTCCTCGCCATCTGCAAGCTTTTGGCCAAATTAACGTAAATTAAGCCACATGATCAAACATCTTCTCACATTTCTAACCGGCCTCAGCCTCGCGCAGGCCTCCGAGACCCTGCATTTCGAGGGAAAAGACGGCCCGGGCAAAGACAAGCACATCGTTCTCGTTTCCGGAGACGAGGAATACCGCAGCGAACAGTCGCTTCCCATGCTCGGAAAAATCCTCTCGCAGCGTCATGGCTTCGATTGCACCGTCGTTTTCTCCTGGGACAAGGAGGGCAAGCACATTGACCCCAATAACCAACAGGGACTCAGAGGCTTATCCGCTCTCGACTCCGCCGATCTCATGATCATTGCAACCCGCTTCCGTCGGCCTTCAGCGGAAGAAGCGGCGCATCTCACGAAATACCTCAACGCCGGCAAACCCGTCATCGGCCTGCGCACCGCCACCCACGCATTCAATGGCGAGGGCGACTTCGGCGGTCTTCCTTACGGCAAATTCGGCCTGAAAATCCTCGGCGAACAATGGGTCAACCACCACGGCAAGCACAAGGTGGAAGGCGCCCGCGCGATCATCGAAGAAGAGAACAAAGATCACCCGATTCTGAACGAGGTGAGCGATATTTTTGCTTACAGCGACGTTTACGGCGTCATTCACCTCACCGATCAGGACCGCATTCTCCTGCGCGCCGCCGTCACCGAGACGCTCGCTCCCGATTCCAAACCGCTGGAAGGCGAGAAAAACGATCCGGCCATGCCTTTCGCCTGGCTGCACCCTTATCAATCGCCCGACGGCAAGACGACCGGGACCTCTTTCTGCACGACGGGCGGCGCGGCTGTTGATTTGAAAAGCGAGGATCTTCGCCGCTTGATCGTCAACGCCAGCTACTCGCTGACGGGCTTGGAAGTGCCCGCCAAAGCTGATGTCAGCTACGTCGATGATTACAAACCAACCTTCTACGGCTTCATTCGCGACAAAAATTACTGGCCGAGTCAGGACTTGCAGCCTGCCGACTTCGATCTGGGCAAATCGCCCCAAACGCCGAATCCACCGGGAACGCCCGCAGGCTTCTAAGTTCCGGGCAACTCGAAATTTCAACTCAAAACGCGGCTCCGCTTCACTGCAGGCCGCGTTTTTTCTTCTCGTTGGCGAGCCAAAGCTGGTCGTCAGGCGAGAGCTGGTTTTCGCTGGTGCGGATGCGGTTGCCGTCCGGCTCGACCATGAGCATGTCGCCTTTGTGGTAGCGGACGAGCTTGGCGAGCAGGGTCACGCCGTTGTTGCCGCGCCACTCGCGGTAGCCTTTCGCCATCATGCTTTCGCGCCAGCGTTCGCGTTCTTTCTGGCTGACGATGATCGTGTTTTTAATGCGTCCCCAGTAGAACTCGCCATTGCCCGTCTGGTAGCCGCGGTACTTTGCGAGCACTTCGCCGCTTGGAGAGAGGACGAAAACGGCGGGCAAGCCCATGACTTTATACTGTTTTTTGAGATTTTCGAGGTAAGCCAGCTTGCGATTGATCAAAGCTTCGTCGTCGGAGCCACTCAAGTTCCCCGACTTCCCGGC
>JBNNED010000062.1:0-5362 GCA_050285825.1 Verrucomicrobiales bacterium
TTGTTTAAAAAGTGGTGGAGGAGAGGCTGCGCGTTGCCTGAAAAAGCTGGCCGTTTTTCGGTAAAATCGGCGTTGTTCGTTGCTTGTGGTGTAATAGCTCGATATCGCGCGCCCCCTTTTCCACTTCCAGACGCGTTTACCCCAAAAAACAGGAGTCTGCAGACTCCCGTTTTGTAAAAAATAGCAGGAAAAGGCGAAGCCTCAACGAGGTTCCATATCCTGCCCGAGCGCGCTCACTTCACCAACTTCTAATGCCCATATCGGCGACGGCGCAGACTTATAAGAAGTCCTGAAATTACGAGCAGGGCGCTGCTACCCACTTCCGGCACCTGGACGATTTGTAATCCCGTCCATTTGTTACGGTCCGCTGCTGCACTTGTGTTGTAAGCAGCAGTGATGAGATCAAAATCAGCGCCTGTTAGATTACGGAAAACGACGTAGTTTCCTTGGTCAATGTCTCCGTCCGCTGCCCCTGGATCTGTATCGCTGGAAAGAACGTATCCCGTCCCAGCATCACTGGGATTTCCAGCTCCTCCACGCGCGTAATAGGTCGTCGAACCAATTTGGAACACCCCTGCCCGATCAGCACCATCATCCCGCATATAGACATAAACATCATAAACCGCGAAGGGAATATTCCGCACCTCCAGAGTGGTCGGACTATTCAGATCGTTTGAATATTCATCATAAACTCCAGAATAAAACTGCGTCTCGTCCGTGTTCGCCGTCCCGTTGCGGGTGCCGGCACCTCCTGAGTCCAAATTAGAAAAGTGAACGGTAAAACTACCACCGACTGCCGTTCCGTCTTCATACACGGCCGTGCTTACGGTGTCTGTCGTATTTAGGCCCACATTATTCCAATTGTCTTGGCGAACACCGGGAGCACCAGACAAGTCATCGGTTGCCATGACCGCACCAGCCGCACCAGAGGCATTTCCCGTGAGGTTCAGTCCGATCATCGTAGCTGCACTTACTTTTGGGCAGGTAACCAACCCAATGAGGAGGAAGGTAGAAGTGTATTTCATGTGTTTCATTGCTTAGTATTTCGCTTTCGAGCGTATTTTTTCTGTTTTGGGGTATCAAGGAAGAGAATCAAAAATAAAAATCACCATGTTGCGCAACATCAATCTCCGGCGGTGAACGTCCAGAGTCCGAGCGGATTTCCCACCGATCCCGTGCCCACCGTTTCCTCGGGAAGCAAACTTTCCAAATGACCATCAACGAATAGAATATTGAATTTCCCACTTGGATTAAGATTTTTACCCGTCTCTGGATTCGGTGCCATTTGCTGAACGTTTGAAATATCGGCAAAGGAAGGTGTGCCCGCATAGCCCCCACCCCACGGACGTTCAGTCAGTAAGCCCGTCCCGCCCGCATCGTTCACTTTCCCCAGCGAGGTGAATTCTCCTCCGCTCCAACCGTCTCCTTGACGTGAACCCACAGCTCGGAACATGGCATAGGTCCGACGTGCGGCAGTAGTACCATTACTACGCTGATCAGCCGGATGGACAAAAAGTTCCTCCCAGCCAAGAGATGCTTGCCCAACCCTCTCGCTAATACCTAGGTAGGAAAAAAGGTAACCATCCCATGAAACGGGGTATTCCACATCAGCCGGAGGATTTTCCGGGCGAGACCAGGAACCGATGTTGGGGATGCGATTGTTGTTATCACCAGCAAAAGCAAACAAGGCCGTGCCAAGCTGGCGGAGATTTGAAACTGATTTAGCACTCTGCGCCCTCCCTTTGATTTCGTGAATTCCAACGAAAGTGAGTGCAGCTAAGATCGCAAGAATGGCGATCGTAACGAGCAGCTCAACAAGGGTGAGTCCGGCATGCTTTTTAATCACGTTATGTCTTTTCATTTTGGATAGGGAGTTTGTTTTCTTCTCGAATCGAATTAAGATCATTATGCCACCATCTTTAGTTGACAAGAACTCGGCATGATTTGTAGTTCACCATGTTGCACAATCTGAAAGCCCTGTAAGGTCAACTTGGTGACTTAGCTGCAGATAAGAAATCCTGATCAGGGGCGTATAAATCCCAGAGAATCTAGTTTTGATGAGTCACTCTCCCAGACCTGATAAAAACATCACGGTCCGCGACATTGCGGCAGCCGTGGGAGTCCACCATTCCACGGTCTCCCTGGCCCTGCGTAATCATCCTCGGATTTCCGAGGCCACGCGAGCGAAGGTCCGCCAAAAAGCGGATGAAATGGGTTACCGCCCTGATCCCATGCTCTCGGCTCTGGCGAGTTATCGCCTGAAACAGAATCAGCAGAAGATTACGAGTTCCCTGGCCTTGCTCAATGCCTGGAGTGCGCCCGACAAGCTGCGCCAGTTCAAAGAATTCGCCCGCTTTTGTGAGGGCGCGGAGGCCCGGGCGGCGGAGCTGGGCTATCAGTTGGAGGAATTCCATTTCGGCCCGAAATTTCCGCCTGCCAAGCTCCACCGCATCCTGCAAACCCGGAACATCCGGGGCATCATCCTCCCGCCCCACCTCGAACAGCCGGACTGGGGGGACTTTCCCTGGGAGCACTACAGCCTCATCAAATACGGCCGCTCGCTGGATCACCCGGGCTGTCACCTCGTCATTCCCGCTCACGTCACCAACACCTACATCGCGTATGAGAACATCCTACGCCTGGGCTACCGGCGCATTGGCTTCGTGGCCTTCGCCGCCGAACTTCGCGAACGCCGGATTCTCTTCGAATTGGGCTATCAAGCGGCGCAGGCGAGCATCGACCCGGCGGGAAATCTCAAACCCTTCCTGTTTTCGAGCTACGATCCCCTCCCGGAGATCACCCAGTTTCGTGATTGGCTGGAAGAAGAGAAACCCGACGCGATTTTCACGACTTTGCCCAAGCTACAAAACATGATTGAAGCGGCCGGCTTCGAGGTTCCCAGGGACATCGGTCTGGCCGCAACGACCATTCTCGACACCCCGATTCCTGCCGGCATCAGGCAAAACCCGTCGGAGATCGGTCGCGTGGCGGTCTCCGGGCTGCATTCCCTGATGATCCAAAGCCAGCGTGGCGTTCCCGAAAAACCCCGCCAGGTCCTCGTCGAAGGCTCCTGGATCGACGGCGAGACCATGCCGCCCCGCCATCCTTAAACATTCTATGACTAAATACAGCCGACAGACCCTTGTTTTCAGCCTCTTCGCCCTCGTCAGCGCTTTGCCCGCCGCCGAGGTCACCGTGACTTCGCTGGCCGAACTAGCCGAATATGCCTCGCAGGACGGCAACACGGTGACTCTGGCACCGGGGACTTATCAACTCGACGAATTTCTCACGGAAAAAGTCTGCAAAGAGCGCCGGGAAAAGGAGGAATTCACCTTGTTGAATTTCAGCGGATCGAACAACACCTTCATATTCAAGGATAGCGAAATCATCCATAACACGCAAATTCGCAGTTGGTTACGACCCCCGACCCATAGCAACGAGTTTGTCATTTCCGGAAACAATAACTCTTTCTCGGATCTCAGCATTCGTTGCACCGGGCAGTTCACCTCGCGGGGCGGAGCCCTGGTTCAATTCAGCGGACGGAATAACCGGCTCGCGCGCGGACGCTTTTTTGTGCAGGGCTCCAGCCCATACGGCTACGGTGATCTCTTCGGAAAAGGCGGACAGAACGTCATTCCCCACGCCAAGCACAGTGGTGTTCTCATCACGGGAGACGGTACGCAATTGACTCATTGTCAGCTTGTCATGCGCTCGTTCGGCCATGGTTACTTCCTCCAGCAAGACTGCGCGGATGTCGTGCTCAGCAACTGCCGCGTGGAGGGTGAGATGCGGGAAAGTGATGACATTCTTAAGGAAACCGACACCCGCGCGGCGGAAGTCGGCTTTCGCACCATGATCCGCACCCGCGGAGGAGAGCACAAGGTCCTGCCGGGCTACATCAAATCGCTCTGCGAAGACGGCTTTCGCACCTATGGCACCCATAAAAACCTCGTCATTCGGGACTGCATCGCCGTGAACATGCGCGGCGGCTACGAAATCCGGAACCAGGCGGGCGGGCTGTTGGAAAATTGCCAGGCGCTGGGCTGCGAGCGGGGATTCTGGGTCACCTCCGGCGCCCGTGTGAAGAATGCCCTGAGCGACCATCTCAACGGCCCGGCGCTTTTTGTCGAGGGCGAGGGAGCTGAGGTAGAGTTGCGCGTCAAAGGCGGTCGCAGCCCCCACACCCTTCACTCACTGGCGACGATTTGCGGCACACGACACAAAATCCACCTCCGTCCCGCCGAGCTCATTGGCAATGGGAGCCTCACCACCCCGATCATGCTCGGGCACACCCCGCCTCCGGCCGGTGAAAACATGGCTCCCTACAACACTCGCAAAACCGAACAAGTCAACTTGCGCAACGAGACGGAAGCTCCGGTGGAAGTCTCCGAAACGGCGGCCGACTGCGAGATTACGAGCCAGGCAAGGGTGAAGGTCGATCCCAAGGCCCAGCGGATCCGGGTCAACAAATGAGCGCGCCCCGCGAGTCCCCTACCCCTCTTTTTTCTCTACCGAAATCACTTGCGCTTCTGCTAATAAACGGCAGTTTAGCGGAGCATGACCATGACCAAGAAATCCTTGCTGAGCTTAAGCGCACTCCTGACTCTGCCCCTCTCCGCCGATGTGGCGTTGGAACATTTTTCCGCGGGTTACGAACGCCCCGTCTGGCTCGGCACCCCGGCCGGCGAAAGCGAGCACCTCTGGGTCCTGGAACAAAAAGGTCTCATTTCGCTCGTCGATCAAAAAAGCGGCAAAAAGCTGGCCGAGCCATTTCTGGATCTGACCGGGCATACCGAGATCAGTGCCAACGAACGCGGCCTTCTCGGCCTCGCTTTCCCTGCCGACTTCATGCAGAGCGGTCGTTTTTACGTGAATCTCACCAATAACGATGGCGACACCGAGATCATCCGCTTCCAGACGAACAAGGACAACCGCCTCAAAGCCGACCCCGCCAGCGCGGAAATCCTCCTCACCATCAAGCAGGATTTTGGCAACCACAACGGCGGCTGGATCGATTTCGGCCCCGATGGCATGCTTTACGTCGGCATGGGAGATGGTGGCAGCGCCAACGACCCGAAAGCCCGCGCCCAAGACCCCAAAACCTTGCTTGGCAGCATGTTACGCCTCGATGTGAGTGGCGAAAAAGGCTACGCCGTGCCCGACGACAACCCTTTCGATAACGAAATCTGGATGATCGGCCTGCGCAATCCCTGGCGCTGCTCTTGGGACCCCCAAACAAAGCAACTGTGGATCGCGGATGTCGGTCAGAACGTCTGGGAAGAGATCAACGTCATCGATTTTCCGAAAACGCGCGGAGCCAACTTCGGCTGGCGCCTCCGGGAAGCGAGCGTGGCCAACCCGC
>JBNNED010000063.1:0-4630 GCA_050285825.1 Verrucomicrobiales bacterium
GGCGATGGAATGAGTGGGAGGGGGTTATTTTTTCAAGGTGGCTGGGTCGAGCGGCTTGGCCTGGGGAGGGGCCGGGGCGTTTTTGAGAGGCTCGGTGAGGGATGAGAGGTAGGCGACAAGGTCCCGGGCTTCGCGCTTGCTGATGAGGGCTGACATCGGTGGCATGGCGGAGGCTGGCGGAGTGGCCTCGGCAACGTCGGATTTCTTGACGCTCCAGGTGTCTTCACCAGCGGTGATTTCGTAGTGGGTGTCGTCTTCTGCGATGAGGATGCCTCCGATCGTCGCGCCGTTTTTGAGGGTGAGGGAGACGACGCCATAGCCGGGGGCGACGGCTTGGCCGGGGAGGATGAGGGCTTCGAGAAGGTATTGGCGGTCGTGGTTTTTACCGATGCCGGCGAGGTTCGGTCCGGCGAGGATGCCGGGTTCGTCGCTGTCTCCGACCCGGTGGCAGCGGAGGCACTGGGCGGCACCGTGGTTTTGGAAAAGGTCTTTTCCTTTGGCGGGGTCACCACCTTCAAGGGCGGGAAGCCAGGCTGCGAGGGGAGTGGCGGGATCGAGTGATTTTTCGTAGGCTGCGAGGGCCGCTTTGACTTCGTTTTCACTGCGTTTGGCGGCGGCTTCGAGGAGTTCGATCTGGCTGGCGCTGTCTCTTTCGGCTTGGCCGATGTTTTGCAATCCGGTGACGATGATTTCGGCTGCTTCCTTGCCCGGTAGGTTGCCGAGGGTGGTCCAGGCGGCTTGGCGGCGGGCAACTTTGTCCGATTTCAAGGCGCTTTGGATGCCGAGGGCTGCTTTGGCGTGATCACGCGTGACGAGGAGGTCGAGAACCTTGGCGGCGAGGGTGTCGGACTGGTCATCGGCGAGGGTGACGAGGATTTGGTCGAGGTCTTCGGTCTCGCGATCGGTGTAGAGTTGGAGGGCGAGCGCACGGAGATCACCGGGGAGTTCGGACTTGGTAATGAGGGCGCGCAGGGCGGCGTCCGGGGCGGCCTCGGAACCAAGTTTGAGCTGCTGCACCATGCCGAGGGCGGCTTTCACGAGGGCGGGGTCGTTATTTTCAAGGAGGGCGGGAAGTTCCTGAGTCAGGGCGGGCAGGATGGGAGCGAGTTCCCGTTGGGGCAGGGGAGCCCACTTGCCGAGGGACTGGTCAACAGGGAAGGGATCGGGCCATTGGCTGAGGAGACGGAGGGCTTCGAGGCGTTGGCCGGTTTCGAGCTGCGGGCTGTTGGCGGCTTTGATAAGGCGGGTGGCATTATCGGTGCCGCCGCAGCGGAAGGCGGAGTGGATGAGGCGGCGGGCGATCATCGGTTTGAGTTCACGGCCTTTGCTGGCGCCGAGGTAATTGTCGAGAAGGGCGGCGACCTGGGGGCGGGCGGCTTCGATGGAGCGGTCGTGAATGGCACGGATGGCTTCGTCCGCAACGGCGGGCTCCGGATCATTCAGGAAGGAGGCAAGGAGAGGGCTCTCGAGGCGGCGGAGGGCGACAACGGCGACGGAGCGGACGGCGGAGGACTCGTGGCTGGTGAGTTTTGCAAAGTCTTCAGCAGTGTAAGCACCGAGGAGCCCCATCATGGCGGCGTGGCGCAGGTAGAGATCATTGTCCTTGTTTTGGGCGATGAGTTTGATCAGGGCGGGGGCGGCGGCAGGGAATTTTTGGCGACCAATGGCGATGGCGGCAAAGGCTTGGACTCGCGGAGAGGGGTCTTCGAGGAGCGGGAGGAGTTTTCCAGGTTGATCGAGCTTTGCTTCTCCGAGGAATTGGGCGGCTTGGCCACGAACTTCGGGGTGGGAGTCGCTCAGAAGAGCAAGGAGCCGGGACGTGGCTGCGGTGTCCTGGGCCCGGCGGGCGCGGACGCCAAGTCCCCAGAGGCCGTGGAGGCGCTGGAGAAGGGGCTTGGCCGCTTCGGTGGCTTTGAGGAGGGTGGGGGTGCCGTCGGCTTTGGCGGCGAGGGCGAGGTGGGCGCGGAGGCGGAGGTTGCGGTTGGGGTGGCCGAGAAGGGCGAGGAGCTCGTCGTTGCTGCGGTGGGAGAAGCCTTCGGACATGATTTGGGCGACGTCCGGGGTGAGGCCTTTGCCGGGTTGGGAGTCAGCCGTGAGGGCATAGATTTGACCTTGGTTCGCACCGCCCCAGCCGGTGATGAAGTCGGCGACGAAGAGGCGGCCATCATAGGAGTATTCGACATCAGTGGGGGCGACACCCCAGTTGAGTTGATAGTAATCGTCAAGCTTCAGGCTGGCACCTTGGTGGGAGAGTTTGAAGGACCAGATGCCGGAGCTGGTAGGATTGCCGCGGAAGTCGCAGATGAGGAACCGGCCTTTTTCGGAGGGGAGAAAGCCGCTGCCGGGGTAGTAGGTGAGGCCGGAGGGGCCGTTAATCATGTTGGCGACGGGAGGGAGGAGATAGGCGGGTTGTTCGCTGTTGCGGGTTTGCCACATTTTCTCGGTCATCCAGCGGGAGATGGGCTTGTGGTCGAGGCCGATTTGTTCGCTGAAGGAGAAAAGGTTTTGGTGAGCGGCGCGCCAGCCGGAGTCGCCGCCTTCCATGAGGTAGATGATGCGGCATTGGTCGCCCTGGTCGGAGTTGTTGTCGATGGAGATCCCATTTCCAAAGTCATCGAAGGCGATTTCCTTGGGGTTACGCAGTCCGGTGTGGAGGACTTCGAAGTTCGAGCCGTCTGGATCGAAGCGGAAGATGGCGCCTTGGTCGAGAAACGGGTAATTTTTTCCTTCGCGCGTCGTGGTGTTGAAGGAGCGGTCGCCGATCGTGGAGTAAATGCGACCGTCGTTGCCGAGGGCGAAGCCGTTGAGGTCGTGTCCGGAGAAGGAGACGCGGGTGCCGAAGCCGTCGGCGACGACTTTCCGGGTGTCTGCTTTGTCATCCTTGTTCCGGTCCTCGAGGATGTAAATTTTAGGAATGCAGGCGTAGTAGATTCGTCCGTCGAGCGCGAAAACGCCGGCGCCGGTGCCGTCGAGAACGTCGTTGAAGCCGGTGGCAAAGACGCTGTGCTGGTCGGCGTGGCCATCCCCGTTGGTGTCTGTGAACTTGAGAACGTCATCCGAAAAGTCAGTGAGTTTTTCGAGGGGGAGCTTGTGTTTCCACTTTTCGTGCATGGCACGGCGGTCCTCGGTGGAAGTGGATGCGATGTCGTCGAGGAGCCAGTAGAGGTGGTGGCGATTGTCCACGACGCTTTTGCCGAAGCGGGGAGTTTGGGTGAGGTAGAGAGCTCCTTTTTCGTCAAAGGCGATGGCGGTGGGGTTTTTGATGCCGTGTTCTTCGTGAGTGGCGAACAGCTTGAGGGAAGTTCCTTCCGGGATGGTGTTGCCGGCGATGACAGGCGTATTGACCCGTTTGTAGTCGCTCGGCTTGATCGAGGTGGGCTTGTTGTCTTGGCCACCGTGGGCTTCGGCTCCGGAGAGGAGGGGACTCAGAGTGCTGCAGGAAAGGAGAAGAAAACTGAAGTATTTGGCGAGCATTGGCGGAAGCTAATGAACGCCATCCGGCTTGTCAGGTAAAAAAAAAGTGTTTGTGAGATCAGAAAGGATGGAGGTCTTCTTGGTCCTGAGGCTGAACGGAGGGCGCCGGGTTCCGGTTGGTCCGTCGGGTTGAGGCAGGAGTCAGTGAGAAAAGAAAGAGGTTTAGGCTTTCCTACGTCGCATGATGGTAGTGAGACCGGCCAAGGCGAGGAGGGTGGATGAGCCGGGTTCAGGAATGATGTCCATGCGGACGGCTGCCAGGTCGATTTGCGCCGTGTTCCCCGCCCCCCAGTTGAGATAAGCGGTGTAGAGTATATCGAGATCGACAGTGCTGCCAACATCGGAGGGATCCAGGCTGAATGCGAATGAAACAAGGCCCCATTCTCCTACATTCGTGTTTTCGAATACCGTTGGTGCTGCGATGCTTGAGCCGCCGACATACATCGCGTAGGAGCTTTCGGCACGTGTGTTGCCGTAAAGGACGTCGACAAGGTAATCACCGGCTTGGGTGGGAGTGAAGGAGAGCCTGAATCCTTCGTTGGGCGACAAATATCCGAAGGGGTTCCCTGCGAGGGTTGTTTGCGTCGTGCTCGTCATGGCCGAGGATGTCGATGATAAGCCGGGGGCGGTATGGGTGGGGCTGCCGTTGCCTGTATAAGTGTAGAACGTTCCGACGCGGGAAACCGAAATGACGGGGCTGCCATCTCGGTCTTCTATCCGAGGTGAGATGCTGCCTGTACTGTCGAAGAAAGCCCATGAATCGTAATTGGGCGCGCCGACGTCAAAAGTCGCCGTGCTGGGTTGCCAAACGACACTCGTGAGGGTAGCGGCTGGGGAGGGAGCGGCAAGGGAACTCAGACAAACGAGGCCGAGTAGAGTAGGGGTTTTCATAGCGGACAAGGTTTACATTCATCTGACAAATAGAGAGTTGAGCGCTTTGTGTCAAGAAAAAGCACGCCTGAATTTATAGTGCTCTACCATTGGCGAAATCAGGAAATTTCGCGGGCGATCATGCAAGGGTGAGTGATCATTCGGAAATGCGGCGCGTTTGGCAGGCAGATCGAGTCAAAGGTGACGATGAAAAGATCCAAGCTGCTCGCTTACTGTCACCAAGGGAGGCTGACGAAGCGTTGATCTCAGTGGGAGAATTGGACAG
>JBNNED010000064.1:0-12294 GCA_050285825.1 Verrucomicrobiales bacterium
ATGCCCTCGAAGGCCGAGAGGCCGGTGCGGAGAGCTTCCGGAGCGATGCCGGAGAAGCGGGCGGCGCAGATCGCCATGGCGGCGTTGCGGACGTTGAACTCCCCGACCATCGGGATGTGGTAGCGCTCGCCTTCCAGCGTGAAGGCACTGCCATCGGGCTCATAGCTGATGTCGGTAATGCGCAGTTCACAGCCTTCGCCCAAGCCAACGGTGCGGACGGGGCAAGGCGCGCCAGAGGCGACGTCGAGGCAGTTGGCGTCATCTCCGTTGATGAGGGCGATGCCTCGGGTCGGGATGATGTTGAGCAGGCGACGGAAGCTCAGCTTGATTTCTTCGACGTCGTTGTAGATGTCGGCGTGGTCGAACTCGATGTTGTTGACGACGACGACTTCCGGCAAGTAGTGCAGGAATTTGGAACGTTTGTCGAAGAAGGCGGTGTCGTATTCATCCCCTTCGAGCACGGTGTGACCGCTCTCCCGGAAGCGAGCGCCACGCCCGAGGTTCCGTGGGATGCCGCCGATCATGTAGCCGGGTTCGAGACCGGCGGATTCGAGGAGCCAGGCGAGCAGCGAGCTAGTCGTCGTCTTCCCGTGCGTGCCGGTGACGACGAGGTTCTGCTTGCCGCGCAGGAAGTATTCTTTGAGGACTTCGGGAAGCGAGAGATAGCGGAGGCGGGCGTTGAGGACGGCTTCGGCTTCGGGATTCCCCCGGGAAATGGCATTGCCGACGACGACGATGTCAGCGCCTTCGATGTGTTCCGCGCGGTAGCCTTCCCGGATCTCGATGCCCTGAGCGCGGAGGAAGTCGGACATGGGCGGGTAAACGGCTTGGTCGGAGCCGGTGACTTCGTAACCCCGGGCCTTCATGGCGGCGGCGACGGAGCCCATGGCGGTGCCGCAAACTCCGATAAAGAGGAATGATTCCTTCATAAATTCGTCTCCCGGGGCCGGGCATCAGAAGGTCGGCGCGGCAACCCGCCCGCTCTCGCGCTCGTCCTGGCGAGTCTTCAGGATGCGGTCGGCCACCTCGCTGACCATGGCCTCCAGGACATGGCGCAGGTGGCTGCCCTGGCGGTAGTCGGCCGGGGCGATGTGCTTGACGCGCCCGGCGTGGGTGCAGAGCTGGTAGCACTTGGAAAAGCTGCGCCCAGTGAGGTCGTTCGGGTTGTAAACGGCAATGGCGTGGCCGCCGTTCTTTTTCATCACGGTGAAGCAGGGGACGTCGGTGGGGCCGTCTCCGACGTAGATCATGTTTTCAAAGGGAATGGGTCGCAACTCGCCGGGCATGTGGTCGTTCACGTCGTCCTCCATATTCAGCATCCCTTTGTTGATGCGGAAAAGGAACTGCGTCTTCGTGGTGTGGGATATGGTGCGCTTGGGAAAGCTGATATGCCCGTGCTCGTCCTCGCCAAACTCACAGCCGAAGATGGCCTTGACCTTGGGCTTGATACTGGAGCCGTCGAGCAGGGCCTTGAGGCCGGAAGAGACGATGTAGTGCTCCATTTTTACCCCCGCCGCTTCATGCTCGGGGGTGAGGCAGCGCTCACGAAGCTCGTCGAAAACTTCCTCGACGCCGGGGTAGTAGTGCAGGCCTTTGCCCAGCTCAGTCAGATCGGCATTGGAAACCTGATCCATCGCGAGCTCGTCCAGGAGGCACTTCATGTAAGCAAGTTCGCCATCCCAAGACTTTTCCTTCACAAGCAGGTTGCATTTCTTCCAGAACAGCTCGGGACTGATGCCGTATTTCGGGAACAAGACATCGTCCTGCATGTAGCTGGGGCTCAGCGTCTGGTCATAATCATAAACCAGGGCGATGGTGTTCTGGGGAGCGGACATAGGATGAAAATCAATGCTGGCAAACGCAGCGGGAGAACGCCGGAAGCCGCCCCATCCTGCCCGAATGCGCCTCCATGTCAATCATCCATCGCCACGCCCTCCCTCCTGCCACTTTGAACACCCAGCGCGAAAAAAACCGGCTGGACAGGGCGAGCCCGGAGACGCAACATGTCACTTACTGTTATGAAATTACACACATCCGCACTCCTCCTCGCCGCCGTCGGCACCCTGCCTGCGGCCACCCTCTCGGTCACCCGCTCTGCCGAACTCGCCGAGAATAGCACCTTCAATATTGACGACTACGGCGCACTCGACTGGGCAATCTGGAAGAATAGCGGCGGCACCGGTGCTGCCCTCGCCACTCCCACACACTTCAAAGCCGGAGCCAATCTCATCAGCGATCTCTCCGTCGTAGGCGGCGGAGGCTTCCAAGGCTCCATAAACTCAGTCTCCAACTGGGATTTCATCTTCACCGGTTCCGGCGGCTCCCCCGTCAGTGGCACCTCGACTAACGTCAACGGGGTCTTTAACGATCAGCTCCAAACCCAAGGGGCTGGCCTCGGGCTCAACATCACCTTGCCCACAACTGACACTTACAAAATCTCCCTCTTCGCCGCCGCATACGGTGTAGACGGCCCGGGCGGACTTCTCACGGCCGATCTCGATGGTCTCGTCGATACCTCCGGTGGTGTGCAAGGGGATTTCATCGCGCCCAAGGACATGTATCTTTTCACCATCATCGCCCAAGCCGACACGGCCGGGCAAGTCTTGAATATTGAGTTCATCAATAACGATCCGACTTCTGGAGGTAACGCCCACGTCCTCATCAACGCCGCCGCCATACAGATCGTGCCGGAGCCCGGCAGTCTTTCCCTCCTCGGCCTCGCCGCCCTCCCCCTCCTGCGCCGCCGCCGGTGAACTGATAGATCTCCTTTGATTCCAAACGTAAAGAGCGGGATGCCACGTCTCCCGCTCTTTTTTTACGCCCTCTTCCTGCCCGCCGCCTTTCTCGCCGCCGCCGAGCGCCCGAACGTCCTCCTGCTCTGTGTCGATGACCTCCGCCCGGAGCTCGCTTGCTACGGAGTGGACTACATCAAGTCCCCGCACATCGACTCGCTCGCCGCGCGGGGTCGCCTCTTCACGCGCCATTACGTGCAAGCCCCCACCTGCGGAGCCTCCCGCTACACCCTGCTCACCGGTCGCTACGGGCCGGTCTCGAACCAAGCTCTCTTCCATCGCTCCAAAAAAATCCAACACCCCTCCCTCCCGGCCCACTTCCGCCGTCACGGCTACACCACCGTCTCCGTCGGAAAAGTCTCGCACCACCCGGGCGGATTGGGCGGGCCTGATTGGGACGATGCCACGCAGCTCGAAATGCCGCACTCCTGGGACCGCCACCTCATGCCCACCGGCGCTTGGCAACACCCGCGCGGAGCCATGCACGGCCTCGCCCACGGCGAAATCAGAAAAAAGGCCTCCGACATGGACCTGTTCCAAGCGGAGGAAGGTGGCGACGAGATTTACCCGGACGGACTCACCACCGAAACCGCCTTGGCCGAGCTGGAAAAACTCACCCGCACGCCCGAAAAACCCTTCTTCCTCGCCGTCGGCCTTCTCAAACCCCACCTCCCCTTCGGCGCGCCCGCCCGCTACCTCGCACCTTACCGCGACCAAGCCCTTCCTCCCATTCCCCATCCCGAAAAACCCGCCGGTAAAACGACCTGGCACGGCTCCGGCGAGTTCATGAAATACCAGCGCCACGGCAAAGACCCGCGCCAGGACGTGGCCTACGCCAGTGAAGTGCGCCGCCACTACGCCGCTTGCGTCACTTATGCCGATGCCCAAATCGGAAAAATCCTCGCCCGCCTCGACGAACTCGGACAGCGCGACAACACCCTCATCATCCTCTGGGGCGACCACGGCTGGCACCTCGGTGAACACGCCATCTGGGGCAAGCACAGCCTCTTCGAGGAATCCCTCCACGCCCCCCTCATCATCGTCTCCCCGCAAGACCCGCAGCCCGGTAAAAGCAGCCCCGCCATCGTCGAAAGCATCGACCTCTTTCCCACCCTCTGCGAGCTCAGCGGCCTCGCCCTCCCCGCCTACCTCCACGGCTCCTCGCTTCTCCCCCAGATCCAGGATCCCACCAGTCCACGCGAGCGCCCCGCCTACTCTTACCATGGAAAAGCCCGCACCCTGCGCACGGCGACGCACCGTTACATCCTCCACCGCGACGGCTCCGAGGAACTCTACGATCACCGCCAGCCGGATGCCGAAACACGCAATCTCGCCCGCGAAGAAGCCGCGCTCAGCCGCGAGCTCAAAGCGATTCTCACAGCCAAACCCGCTCCGTGAACCACCAGAGCGCCGTCAGCGCCCTCCTTCCACTTTCAACGTTTCCGTCTCATCGCCCCAAGACCGCCGAAAAGTAGCAGGCCGCTCACCACTGGTTCCGGGACGGCATAAGACAGGGTAAAGTCATGTACCAGCCCCGAACTCATAGGATTCGCCGGGCTGCCATTGACGAAGCTCGTCAGAGAGACAAATCGCGGGGCAGTCGTCGTGCCATATGCATACGACATCCCCGCCGATGCACCGTTCAAATCCAGCTGCATCCCGTCAATATATGCATCAAAGTAATATTGACCCGTATCCCGCGCATCCAGCACCAGGCTCATCTCGACCAGATCTCCGTCGCTCAAACTCAAGGAGCTCGCAGAAGCATCGCGAACCGGTCGCGTGCCTCCTCCAGCCACCACAGACACCTCGCCAGTCAAGCGATAAAACATCCAGGGCCGTCCGTGAGTACCTTGTGCGATACTGTCATTCACGTCATGTGCTTGAGAAAACCCAAATCCCACCAATGAGTCATTGCTTTGGTAGGTATGCTGCACCGTTGTCGTCAGTGTGTAAACCCCCGGATTCAAAGCAAAATAAGTCGACCCTAAATCAATCGACGCAGTACGATGGTTCCCATAATCCGGAACCACTGCTCCACTCCCCTCAGACAAAAAAGCATCATCTGGAGCGGACCAAGTTCCGCCAACCAAACTGATAACCGGTGAACGGCCATTCAAACCATCACCCACTCCCATACCACTAAAATCATCATACATGATCGTCGTCATTCCATGCAATACTGATAAATTCATCAAAGCACACAAACAAACAAAACGAGACGCAGACATAATGCAATTTATAAAGCACATCCAACCAAAAGCCGTCAATCATAAAATTCACAGCCAAACCCGCTCCGTGAACCACCAGAGCGCCGTCATTGCCAGCACGACATTCCCCCCGAGCCGCACGCCGCGCCCGATCCGTCCTTCCCACCAGCCGAGAGTTAGCAGCCAACATCCGGCCAGAATGAGCAATTGCGCGAGTTCCACCCCAAGATTCGCCGCCACGAGACGCGACAAAAAACCTTCGCCCTCTTGCAATAAAGACGCCAGCGCCGAGGCGAAGCCCATCCCGTGAACGAGTCCGAAGGCGAAAACGAGCAGGAGACGCCACGCTCGCAACTCCCGCCAGCAGAGATTTTCCACGGCGAGAAAGGCGATGCTCAGCGCGATCACCGGCTCGACCCAGCCCATCCCCGTTGGCAAAAAACCCGCCGCGCAGAGGCCCAGCGTGATGGTGTGCGCCACGGTGAAGGCCAGCGATTGCCAAAGGAGGGGTCGCCCCTTCCGCACCAGCAGAAAAATCCCCAGCACAAACAACACGTGATCCCAGCCTTCCGGCAAGACGTGGACGAAGCCTTCTTTGAGCGCGAAAAGCAGACGCGGCGAGCCCGCCGCACGCTCTCCCTCTTCCATCAAGATCTCCCAGCCCCCCGGCTCCACACTCAGATAAAACGCCTCTGCCCCGCCACCCGAAGCCGGTAAACGGATCGCAAAATCCGGCTGCTTGGCCTCGCGAGCCCGCACGATCAAATCCCCAGTCGTCGGCTCATCCGGCTTGATGCACACGCGGAAATACGCCCCACCCGTCAGGACCTGCGGAAAATCAGGCGGGTCGCTCGCGAAATCAACGAACTCGTAAGCCACCGTCACCGGCTCTCCCCCACTTTCGAAGGTCAAACACTCGCCCAAATAGCGCGCCGCTTCGTCGCAGAGCTCTTCTTGCTCGGCCCGACTCAAGCCCACGAGCCACGCCCTCTCCGGCTGCGGCGAGTCCGGATCTCCCCGCCATTCCGGCTTGGCGTAACCCGCATCAAAAAAAACCAGCAGCTCCCAAGCCCCCTCCTCATCCACCAAAAAATCCGCCGCCAATTGCGAGACAACATGCGCCCGCAGCCCTCCCGCCCCAAAGACCCCCAAGCAGATCAACAACAGCAGCCATCTCATCCGCCACATCCAAGCAGTGCAGCCCCACCCACACAAGAAAATCCAGCGTGGTGCGCCTTCGCCTGATCTGCCCACGGAAGACCTAACGGAACAAAGAATCAATCCCCATTGCCGACTTCCGCACAAACTTCGGCAAGGCATCCTGCGAGCGGTTCCGAAAAAGCCGGTAAAGAAAGGACAGGACATTCAAGGTGAAAAAATGATCCATGACCGGTCGGTAAGCCCGCTTGTCCCGTAACAAAAGCCGCGACGCCCAGGCCACCGTCCGCCGCTTCAGCTTCGGCGGCGCAAAATCCGTCTTGATGCGATAACGCGCCCGCTTCTCCCGCGGCCAGGCCTTTTTATACGCCTTCTTCGCCACCTCGATGCGCTCGACGATCTCCTCATCAAAGTCGGAAAAATAATACTCCCGCGCCAGCGCAATGAGCCCGCAGGTATCCCGCATGCACTCCACATCCTCCACCGGCCAAGCCAGCTCCTCCGCCAGCTCGATCATGCGCGGAAAACGTCGCATCGCCCCCACTCCCTCCCGGATCGCGGCCTCGTGATCCGTCACAAAATGCCGGAGCAGCTTGCGGATCGGCGAGTGGATGAACAGGGAATCCCAGTAAAGATGCAGCAGCGGCGGGATGCGCACCCGACGAAAAAAGAGCTTCAGTCGCGCAAATTCCGGGATGTAATAAAGCTGCGTCATGACGTGATCCGCGTGATGGAGAAACTCCACCGCCGCCGCGCTTTTCTCCGCCCCGACCTGAGCCGCCAGCGACTGCTCGGGCGTGAGTCCCTTCTGAAAAAGATCGATCGCCGCCCGCGTGTTGAGCTCCGCCCAGAACGCGTTTTCGTCCAGAAAAGTCAGCCGCTTGAATCGATGCCACCCGCCGGTCTGCGCCCACACCGAGACGCCGACGAGGTTCTTCACCCCCGCCAGCTCGTCCCGCGTCTTTTCCAGACTGAAGCCCAGATACGAAGGAATTTCTCCCGCGCCCTCGTACTCGCGCCGCGCCTGCAGCTCGAGAATCTTCGGCCCTTCGTAGCCGAAAAAAGCGCGGTTCAGCGGCAGGTGACGGAAAAAATCCGACTCTCCCGGCTTCATCGAGAGAATAAAGTTCGGCGAGTCGATCCCGCGCAGCGTATCGCCCAGCCGCCCCCGGTGCCAGATCAGATCCCCGATGCGGTGCGCCCCCACCGTCCAGGTCCGTAAAACCACTTTCTTCCCCAACGCCTCGGTTTCCGGCAGCAAATCACGCAAAAAGCCATTCACTTCCTTCGGCGATTTCAAATGGAGATAAGAGCGCAGCGGATCGCGCACATCCAAGCCATCCGCCTCCCCGATTCGCAGAATCAGCCCCTCGACCTCTGGAAATTCGCCGAAAAAACGTCGCACCAAATCCAGAAAAAAGGCATTGCGCGCGCCCCCGTCCGGCCCGACCCGCTCCTCGACCGCCGGACTCATTGTCAGGACATCACTTGTCAGCCAAATCCGCAAACCCCGCTCCCGCAAGATCCCGAACAAGAGGCGAAACTCCTCGACGAAGAAGCCAATCCGCCGGTTCGTCTCCTCGTCATGCCACGGATGGGGCGTCAAATGCGCCAAGTCGTCCAAAGTCACGGCATTATAACCGAGCGCCCGCACCTGGTCCGCCAGAGACGCAAACTCCCCCCGCAATTTTTCCCAAAATGCCGCTTCCTCCGGGAGATCATGAAAGGGAATCTTCGACCAATTGATCCGCTCCGCCTTCGCCGCCCGGAAAAACGGCCCGATGCCATCCACTAAAAAAAGCTCCGGTCCACTCGCGTCGTCTTGCGGGGACTTCGAAAAACCTGGCAACGGATCACCGGATGGAATTTTGCTTGGGAAAATGCGGCTTTGCCGAGGCTCTTGAAAACCCGTCCCTACGGGCTGCAGACCTTTTCCCGCCTGGCTTCGTTGCTCGTCGGTCATGGAGCTCGCTCCACTCTCTCCTCTCGCCTTGCCACCCGAAAAAAATGTCAGCAGTTCTCCGTCACCATGTTCTTCGAGGTCCCCTTGCATAAATCCACACCAGAATAGCAAAAAGCTCCGCCCTGCCCCACCGGAAAGGATGGCAAAATCGTCACCTGCCCTGCTTTCCTCTTGCCTCCCCAGCCCCATTCCGCAAGCTCGCCCAAGTCCCGCACCATGATCGTTCCCGCTACCGCCGCCGGCCAGAGACTCGACGTCTTTCTCGCCTCCGCTCACCCCGAACTCTCGCGCTCCCGCCTTCAAAGCCTCATCAAAGACGGCCACATCCGCCTCAACGCCCAGACCTGCAAACCCCGCACCGCCCTGAACGAAGGCGACGAAATTCTCATCGAACTTCCCGCCGAAAAACCCGCCACCCCGCAGCCCGAAAAGCTCCCCCTCGACATTCTCTACGAAGACGACAGCCTCCTCGTCCTTAACAAAGCCCCCGGCATGGTCGTCCACCCCGCCGACGGCAGCCCGGACGGCACCCTCGTCAACGCCCTCCTTCACCACACGGACGGCCGCCTCGCCTTCGCCGACGATCCCGAAAACCTCCGTCCCGGCATCGTCCACCGCCTCGATAAAGACACCTCCGGCTGCCTCGTCGTCGCCAAAACCAAGGCCGCCCACCATCATCTCGTCGCCCAATTCGCCGAGCGCCAAACGGCCAAACTCTACCTCGCCGTCGCCCAAGCCACCCCGAAAGAAGCCCACCAAACGGTCTTCAACAACATCGGCCGCCACCCCGTCCACCGCCAGCGCATGGACGTCGTCAACCCCGGCAGCGGCAAACCCGCCATCACCGACTTTCACCTCCTCCACCCCGCCGCCGATGGCACCGCCCTCCTCCTCTGCGCCCTCCACACCGGCCGCACCCACCAAATCCGCGTCCACACCCGCTACCTCGGCCACCCGCTTATGGGCGACCCCATCTACGCCAAGCCCGCCCGCCAGCCCGGCCCGCCCACCCGCCTCATGCTCCACGCCTGGCGACTTGGCCTCAGCCACCCCGAAACCGGCCAATGGCTCCAGTCCGAAGCGCCCATTCCCAGCGAATTCCACCCCTGGAGCGAGCCCGCCGCCGCCTCGCTCTCCCACATCCGCGAACTCCCCCCCAAAGACTACGACGCCCTCAACGAACTCTAAAATTTCCGGAAATCACCCGAAAATTTCCCTGAAATCCTGAACAAAGCCCGCGCTCTCCCACGCTATTCCAGTGAACGAAGCCGAAAAAAGATGAAAACCAGCATCTCCCGACTCACCCCCGTCCTCCTCGCCTCCAGCCTGAGCCTCAGCGCCATCGAACGGCCCGCCGAACTCAGGGACCCAGCCGCTGCCGACTCCCCGGCGCCCGCCGCCCAGCCGCAAGCCGTTCAGCAAGACCCACCCGCTCCGCAGGCCGCCAAAGAAGCCGGGCCAGCCGCTGAAAAACCCGCCGCGTGGCTCGGCGTCGGTGGCCAGCCCCTCGATCCCGACCTCTCCTACCATCTCGATCTCGAAGGCGGCGTTCTCCTCAAACTCGTCGCCCCGGAAAGCCCCGCCGCCCAATCCGGCCTGCAAAACCGCGACATCATCACCTCGGTGGACGGACAGGCCGTCCATTCCCAGGAAAGCCTCCGCGACGAAATCCTCAAGCACCAGGCAGGCGACGAAATCACCGTTGGCATCGTCCAAAAAGGTCAGAATCTAGAGAAAAAAATCACCCTCGGCGAGCGACCCGCCAATCTTCTCCCGCCCCGCGGACTCCCCCGCCCCGGCGAGCGCTTCGGCGAGGCTCTCCCGAACGACCTCCCCGATGCCCTGCGCAAGGAGATTGAACGAAAATTCGGCGATCTCCCCCGCCTCCAGCCCGGACACGGCGACGAACGTTTCGAACAACTCCGCCAGCGACTTGACAAGCTCATGCAGGATCTCCCGGAAGACGCTCGCGAGAAGAATTTCGGCATGAACTTCAACATGCAATCTTCCGTCCGCTTCCAGGATGAAGAAGGCAGCGTCGAACTCAAAACGACCAATGGCGGCAAGGAAATCATCATCCGCGACCAGGAAGGGGAGACCGTTTTTGAAGGCCCCTACGACACCCCGCAGGACAAAGAAGCCGTCCCCGCCGAGCTGCGCCCCCGCCTCGAAAAACTCGACCTCGAAGGCAAAGGCATCCAGATGAAGATTAAGTAAACGACGACATCACTCGTCCCAGTCCTCCTCGGATCTGCCCTCCACGAAGTTCCGCAGCGTCTCGTCCTGGCTTTCCCGCAGTTCCTCCGGCGTGCCCTCCCAATAAATGCGTCCTTTCTGCATGAAAACCACTCGCGTAGCGATGCGAAAGACGCTCCGCATCTCGTGCGTCACGACGATATTGGTGATGCCATGATCGAGCTCTAGCGACTTGATCAGGTGATCGATGCTGTCCGCCGTCACCGGATCGAGACCCGCGTGCGGCTCGTCGTAAAGCACCGCACAGGGTCTCTCGACGACCGCCCGCGCCAGAGCCACCCGTTTGCGCATCCCGCCGGAAAGCTCCGCCGGCATCTTCTCTTCCTGACCGGACAATTTCACGATTTCCAGCGCCTCCGCGACCCGCCGCCGCAGTCGTTCCTCGTCCTTGATTCCGGCCTCGCGCAGCGGGAAAGCGACGTTCTCCCCGACCGTCATCGAGTCGAACAAAGCCCCGCTCTGAAACATCATACTCACCCGCCGTCGCACCGGAGTGAGCTCGCGCTCGCCCAGACCGGAAATTTCCACGCCCTCGACCTCCACCGAGCCCGACCAGGGCTGTAGCAAGCCCACAAGATGCTTCATCAGCACGGACTTCCCCCCGCCCGAGCCGCCCAAGAGCACCAGCGTCTCGCCCCGGTAAATCTCCAAATCGACCCCGAACAAGACCTGTTGTGAGCCAAAGCCCATCTCCAGATCCTTGATTTTGGCAAAAACTTCCCGCTCCTCACTCATCGTCGCCCGACTCTACACCCGCTGCCTCTTCTTTTTCCACCAGTAATCCCGCCGAACGCGCCGCCCGCTCGATTTCCCGCGCCAGGCGCTTGCGCTCACCCGGCACAAAACGCGCCCGCACCAAAGTCCGCCGCCATTTCTCCCCGACCTCCTCCGTCGCCGCCAAAAGCAGGCACTCACCCGACTCCAGATCCCAATCCTGTCCGCCACCCGGTTGCCAGTGAGCCGAGAGCAGGGCTTCATACAAACACAGATAGCCCTCACCGCCCTGCCCCCAGAACGCCATTTCCAAGTCCTCGCGCAAATCGTCGCCGTAACGCCTCCAGCGTTTTTTCCGCTCGCCCCGTGGTCCCCCGTGCCACCAGCGCCCCCAGATCCGCACCCGCGCCCGCGCCCACGAGAGCCAACGTAAGGCCCGCCGCATCGCGGGTCGGTCGAACTCCTCCGGCAGAGGACGCTGCGGAAGCCGACGCAGATGCAGCATTTGATACGGTTCCGTGCCCAAAATCCCGTGGTAAATGACGTCTCCGGGCTCGACCCCCAGTGCCGCTCCGGCATAGACGAATCCCTCCCAGCGGATCCCTCCGCCCGCGAATTTTTCCGGAAATTTCTGATACAGCAATGCTTCCGCCCGTCCGTAGCCCCGCTGTTGACGCAAGTACGCCCGCAGCGTCGTCCGCCGGTGATGCCACACGAAACTCGCTCCGCAAAATCCCAAGCGCCCCCCCGCCGCCCGCAAGCGCCAACAAAAATCGACATCGTCCCCCGCCGATTGAAAGACCGGGTCAAAGCCCTCGATGGCCTCGAAAGCCTCCCGCCGCACCGCCAAATGACAGCCCGGCAAGTGCTCGGCTTCGCGGTCGTCCACCATCACATGCGTCGCCGCTCCCGGCGCGGCATTGACCAGCGCCATCGTGGCATCCCGCGCCGGCGGAGCGAGATTCGGCCCGCCCAGCGCCACCCAGTCGCCTTGCGAAAAACCCCAGGCCAACCAACGCAGATACTCGCCATCGACCTCGCAATCGTCATCGACATAAGAAAAAATCGCCCCCTCCGCCACCGCCGCCCCGGCATTGCGCGCCGCCGACAAGCCCATGGGTTCCTGTCGCAGCAA
Organism: Verrucomicrobiales bacterium; assembly: GCA_050285825.1. Classification (GTDB taxonomy): domain Bacteria; phylum Verrucomicrobiota; class Verrucomicrobiia; order Verrucomicrobiales; family Akkermansiaceae; genus SW10. The sequence goes on from JBNNED010000064.1 coordinate 12,229, forward strand.
ACGCGCCGCCGGGAACTTCCGCACTTCCTCAGCCGTCTCGTCTTCCGAGCCGTCATCGACGACGAT
>JBNNED010000065.1:0-3443 GCA_050285825.1 Verrucomicrobiales bacterium
GCGCTCGGTCGCCCCCTGGGTTTTTTGCAATTGACCCATGATCTCGGGAAAAGCCCCGAGGGAGGCCCCGACGAAGATGCTGAAGAGAATGAAATGTGCGAATTCCTTGGACGTCAATTCCCCCCGCACCAGCATACCGGCACCGAACCACACCACGACGGAGATCGTACCGAACAGGATGAGGATGATGAAGCTGACAAAGGCCGCCCGGGCCCGCGCGCCGGCCAGGGTGACGTCCAAAAAGCCGCGCAAACTCTCGCCATAGCGCTCCTGCTCGAAGGACTCGTTGCCGAAGGACTTCACATCGGCGATGCCTTGCACCGCTTCTTCCACCACGACCTGGCTCTCGGCCAGCCGATCTTGCGCCGCGCGGGAGAAGGCGCGGATTTTCCGCCCCACGACGGCCACGACGAGGACGACCACGGGGATGATGGCCAGCATGAAGAGCGAGAGCTTGACCGAAGAAACGAAGATGAAAATGAGGCCGCCGACCAGGATGACGGTCTGGCGCGCGATTTGCGGCACGGTCGTCAGCAAAGTATCACGCAGCACCCCGAGATCGGCCGCCAGCAGCGAGCCCACCTCCCCCGTGCGGCGCTCGGAGAACCAACCCATCGGCAGGCGGACCAATTTCCCGAAGACGTCGAGGCGCAAGTCCCGCAGCGCGCTCTCGCCCGCCTTGATGAAGCCGCGCACGCGCCAGTAGGAAATGAAGGCCTGCAAGAGGAGAACGCCAAGCAAGCTGAGGACGACCCGGTTGATATTTTCCTTCACCACTTCCGCCTCCGCGCCCTTGGCCAAAGCCTCTTGGGGCGAGCCAATCAACTGCCCGAGGAAGTAGGGAAAGGCGAGGGAAAGCCCGGCGGTGACGAAGAGCGCGACCAGGGAGGGGAGGAAAATCCCCCGATACGGCTCCAAGTAGCCGTACAAACCAAAAACCTTCTTCCAATCCAGTCTCTTCTTCTTGCTCTCCGCTGACACGGCCTCAGTCAAGCCGCCCCCTCCCCCCCCGTCAAACTCGAATCAAGGGAGGAGCTGCGAGATTTCCTTCCCCGTCGCCAGAAGGACATGGCGACTCGCCCCCGTTCCTCCACTTCGGAACGCCAAGCTGGGGCTTGGCTATTCCAGCTCATCACCCCCGGAACGCCATCCCGGAGCCCGGCCATCCCAAAAGGCAGGTGACGCGACTGATTCCACGCTTGCAATTTCCCCGCCTCCGCGCTTCCCTTTCCGCACATGAAAATCGTCGTCGCTTATTCGGGAGGTCTTGACACCTCCGTCCTACTCCTCTGGCTCAAAGAAAAATACAATGCCGAGATCATCGCCTACTGTGCCGACGTCGGCCAAGGGGACGAGCTCGATGGCCTGGAGGAAAAGGCTTTGGCGACAGGAGCCAGCAAGTGCTACATCGGCGACTTGAAGGAAGACTTCGCGGCCAACTACATTTTCCCGATGTTCCAGGCGAACGCGGTTTACGAGGGCCGCTACCTGCTGGGCACCTCCATCGCGCGCCCTTGCATCACCAAGGACATGATCGACATCGCCCTGAAAGAAGGAGCGGATGCCATCGCCCACGGAGCCACCGGCAAGGGCAACGACCAAGTGCGCTTCGAGCTGTCTTGCGCCGCCCTGGCCCCGAACATCAAGTGCATCGCACCGTGGCGGGACGAGGAATTCCGCGCGCAGTTCCCCGGCCGCAAGGAAATGATCGAGTACGCCGAGGCCCACAACATCCCGGTGAAGGCCTCCCTCAAGAAGCCTTACTCCATGGACCGCAACCTCCTGCACATTTCCTATGAAGCGGGTGCGATGGAAGACCCCTGGTATGACGCCACCGGTGAGGCCGACCGCGACATGTACACCCTTTCCGTCTCTCCGGAGGAAGCGCCGGATGCGCCGGAATACCTGCAGATTCTCTTCGAGAAAGGCAACATCATCGGTCTTAAGAACGACAATCTCGACAGCGTCATCAACGAGCTTGGCGACTTCAGCGCCCAGGGCGAAAAAGACGGTTACACCTTGCTCAGCCCTTACGGCGTCATGCGCGTGCTCAATTTCCTCGGCGGCAAGCACGGCATCGGCCGGATCGACATCGTGGAGAACCGCTTCGTCGGCATGAAGTCCCGTGGCATCTATGAAACACCGGGTGGCACCATCCTCCTGGCCGCCCACCAGGACCTCGAAACCCTCGTCCTCGACCGCGAGGCCCAGCACATCCGCGATGGCCTCATCCCGAAATACGCCCAGCTTGTTTACAACGGCTTCTGGTTCGCCCCCGAGCGGGAAGCAATCCAGGCTCTCGTCACCGAAACGCAGAAAAACGTTTCCGGCGAAGTGCGCGTGAAACTCTACAAAGGCAACGTCATGGGAGCGGGTCGCCGCAGCCCGCACAGCATGTATTCCGAAGCGATTGCGACCATGGAAGGTGGCGAGGAAGAAGCCTACAATCAAGACGACGCCACCGGCTTCATCAACCTGAATGCCCTGCGCCTGCGCGCCACGGCGAATCAGGTGAAGTGATCGCCCGCCAGCGGAGCCCCTGCTGAGACGAAGCTGAGGGAGTGATTTGGCGGCGGGATCGGCTTGACGCCGCCGCTGGATTATCGCACAGAACGCCATGCTTCAGATCGTTTTCAACGAGATTAGTGCGGCGGAGATTTCCAAACTCGACACGCTCGAGCAGTTGGATCTTTTCGACGAATTCAAGGTGACAGAGAGCGACTTGGAGAACCTCGACGGCGAGAAATTCGGGAAAATGGAGCGGGACGGCCACGTGCTTTACCGCTTCCGCGCGAAGGACTGGCGCGTTTATTTTGGAGTCGAGGGCGAGCACGTCGTCGTGCACCGTGTGTTGCATAAGAATACTTTATCGGACTTCTTCTTCCGTGCCAAACTCCCTCTGGGTGAAGAGGCTGCGCTGGCGGACTCCAAGCACTTCTGGAAACTCATCGATGAGGGACGGAATTCGCGCCGGAAGTGAGTGATTTCACAGGGCAGAGAGGCGAAATCAGACCGACAACAGGAAACGTCTCCAAAAAAGTGTTAGGCAGCGAAATAAAACACTTGTTTTTTTCCAGAAGCGCCCGCAGATTGGCATTGCTATTGCTATAGCACCACACACACACATTGACAGCATGGAGATACCGAATTCACCACAATTGAAGTTCAAGCGGATCGAAGCCGAGATCCGGGAGATGATCAAAGAGCTACCGGTCGGCGCGAAGCTGCCCTCGGAGCGGAAGTTCGCCGAATTACAACAGTGCAACTTCCTCACGGTGCGCCGAGCTTTAAAGAGCCTGGTCGACGAGGGGCTGATCGTGCGCCAGGTCGGCAGCGGCACCTTCGTCGCGGAACGGGACGGACGCCGCCCGGTCGAGGTGGTGGCGGAGCGCGTGGGCGCCATTCTCTATCAGGACGGGAATGAGTATTCCTATCAACAGATC
>JBNNED010000066.1:0-4764 GCA_050285825.1 Verrucomicrobiales bacterium
TCGAAGCCGAGCGCGCCGAGCTGCGTCAGCAATTCCTCCAGTCCGTCAAAGTCGGCGACAAAGTGGAAGGCGCTGTCAAGAATATCACCGATTTCGGGGCCTTCATCGACCTTCAAGGCATGGACGGTCTTCTGCACATCACCGACATGAGCTGGGGCCGCATCGCGCACCCCTCCGAAATGCTCCGCATCGGCCAAAGCATCGAAGTCCTCATCCTGGACGTCGACCGCGACAAGGAGCGCGTCTCCCTCGGCCTGAAGCAAATGACCGACAACCCTTGGGAAGACATCGAAGCCCGCTTCCCGATCGGTGCCCAGGTCAAAGGCAAAATCACCAAACTTCTGCCTTACGGTGCCTTCGTGGAAATCGAAAAAGGTGTCGAAGGTCTCGTCCACGTCTCCGAACTCTCGTGGACCAAGCGCATCACGCGCCCCAGCGACGTGCTCGAGCTCGACCAAGAGATCGAAGCGGTCGTTCTCGGCATCAGCACCGAAGAACAAAAAATCTCCCTCGGCGTCCGTCAGCTCGACGAGAACCCATGGGACGAGATCGAAGCCCGCTACCCGATCGGCAAGCAGATCAAGGGCGAGGTCCGCAACCTCACCGCTTACGGTGCCTTCATCGGCCTCGAAGAAGGAATTGACGGCATGATCCACGTGTCCGACCTCTCCTGGACCCGCAAGATCAACCACCCGAGCGAAGTCATCAAAAAAGGCGAAGAGGTCGAAGCCATCGTCCTCTCCATCGACAAGGAAAACAAACGCGTCTCCCTCGGTATCAAGCAGCTTGATAACGACCCGTGGGCCGACATCGACGGCAAGTTCAAAGTCGGCGACATCGTCAACGGCACCGTCGCGAAAATCGCCAGCTTCGGCGCCTTCGTCAACCTCGACGGCGACATCGACGGCCTCATCCACATCTCCCAGCTCAGCGAAGAGCACGTGGAGCGCGTCAAAGACGTCATCAAAGTCGGCGACGACGTGGAAGCCCGCGTCATCAAAGTCGACAAGATCGAGCGCCGCATCGGCCTCTCCATCAAAGCCGTTGCCTACTCCGAAGAGCAACTGCAGAAAGAGAGTCAGAGCTTCGAGACCCTTCGCCCGTCCGGCGACCTCGTTGGCCTCGAGCAAGCGTTCAACCTCGCCGCAGCCGCCACGGAAAGCGAAGAGTGGAGCCCCAGCGGCGGCACCGAAGACTTCTCCGAAAGCGGCGAAGAAGAGGAATAAACCCCCTTCTTCCGCACGGAAACACCTTCACAAAGCACTCCGGAGTCCGCTCCGGGGTGTTTTTTTTGAACGAGCCTCTTCGCTCACGCCCTCCCGAGCCTCACACTGATTTCCGCCGTGGACTTCCTCATCTTCATCGCCCTCATGGCCCTCGGGCAATTCAGCCCCGGCCCCGACATGCTCCTGCTCACCCGCACCGCCCTGCGCGCAGGCTTCCCGACCGCTCTCCGCATGATCGCCGGCATCGCCACCGGCCTCGGCCTCCACGCCGGACTCGCCATCATCGGCCTTTCCCAGCTCTTCCGCCAGGAATCCACCCTCGCCACCGTCCTTAAAATCACCGCCGCCCTCTACCTCATCTGGCTCGCCCTCGGTCTCCTGCGCGAGCTCTTCATCGCCCGCTACTCCGGGACCAAAATCGAACTCGACCCCGCGCCCGCTCACGTCCGCTCCCCCTACCTCCAGGGCCTGCTCTGCAACGTCACCAACGCGAAAGCCCTCCTCTTCTTCGCCGGGCTCCTCACCCCCTTCCTCAGCGGCCCCCGCCCCGCCTGGTGGCCCTTCGCGCTCTGGCTCACCGTCGTCCTCGAAGCCCTCATCCTCTGGTCGCTCGGGGCCAAACTCCGCCACAACACCGCCGTCAACCGCTTCTACTTCCAACGCGCCCTTTTCATCGACGGCGGCTTCGGCCTGGCCCTGCTCGTTTTGGCTCTTGTCTTCCTCGCCTCCCTTTTCTAAATTCCCTTCCAGCCTCGGCAAAGCCCGGGCCGCCCCTCCGCCACCTGAGCCCCATTTCCGCCCCGATAGTTCAATGGATAGAACGGGAGTTTCCTAAACTTTAAATGCAGGTTCGATTCCTGCTCGGGGTGCCAGGCTGGGGCGGTGTGAGAAATGTGGGGAGGGAACTCAGTTTTGGGCTTTGCCGTAATCCATGGGTAAGAACTGTAGTTCATGCCAGGGAAAGCCTTGTAGGATTTTCCAATTTGGCTGGTCGCCGATGAGTTCGGGGTAGGGGTCTTTGAGGCCTCGTTGGGTGTAGGTTTTGGGGTTCTGGACGCGCAGGGTGATCGCTCCGGCTTTATCCCAGACGACGAAGCCGTATTTTTGTGCGGCTCGGGCGATGATTTTCCCAATGGGAGAGAGGTTGAGTTTCTCGACATCAAGTGAGGGGTTGAGTCGGAAGCGGAGTCCCTCGGGAATGCGATTCGCTGCCTTTGAGGGGTTGTGACCATCAGAGCGCTGGGCGGGCCACGAGAAGATGCTGGGCTTTTCCAAGTCCACGAGGGAGATGCCCATGACGTGTTCGATCGAGCCGCGGCGTAATTCCTCTGCCGTGATTTGGCCGCCGAGGAAGGGGAGGCTGGTGGCGGTGGTGCCGTAGTGTCCTTCCCAGATGCCGGGGTTTTTGGAGACGTTTTTCATGCGGCCGCCCCAGCAGGCTTGCCATTGGCCGTCGACTTTTCGCGCTTTCCAAAATTCCCACAGGGTGTCGCTGGAGGGTTGGTAGATGCACATTTCGGCATCGCTGCCATCAGCCTCTTCGGCGTAGTCGGGGATGGGGACGGCCATCCATTGTTGTGCCAGCTTCTGGTCTTTGAAGCCTTTGTTTTGGCAATCCCATTCGGTCACGGTGACGGGTTTGACGTCTGGTCCCACGATGTAAACCGGGCACGAGTATTCGCGGAAATTCAGGGAAACGGTGCCGTAGTAGGCCTTTTTCTGGCGTAGAAATTCAGCGACGTAGTTGGCGGAGTTCGGGTGGAGTGGGGCGTCGGTGGGGATGCTCTGATACCAGAAGCTTTCCGGTGCGAATACGTCTTCGGGGAAGATCGTTTCCGGCGTTTTCTGGCTTTCTGGCGGCTTGTTTTCGCTTTGGGCCAGTGTGGAACTCAGGCTGAGGAGGCTGACGGTGAGGAGGGCGAGTGGCGTCTGGAGTTGTTTCATAAAGTTGAGGTCGGGGCAGCGCAATCACTCGCAGAGGATGGGGGCGAAGGGCGGAGGTAAAGCCAGCTCGTTTCGCTCATTGATCATAAGGGTTTATTTGCCGTTCGTCCAAGTGAGTTCAACTCTCCCGCTTTCGGCCGCGATCCGGCGTCCTTGCCAAGTCACGGCGGTCACGCCTGCGGGGAGCTCGAGGCTGATGGGGCAGCGTTCGGCGAGCCAGGGGTGCAGCCAGGGGCGTTTGAGCTGGACGACGGTTTTGTCCGCGCTGTTGCTCGTAGCGGTGAGGGTCATGTTTTTTTGAATCCAGAGCCAGAGGGCAAATTCGTTGTTCGAGGGGTACCAAGCCGTTGGGTGTCCGGCGAATTGGGCGATGAAATCTTCAAACTTCTGCCACTCTGCGTCGCTTTTTCCGATTTGCCAACTGTGGCCCTTGAGGTAGAAAATCCCGTTGGGTTCTGCTAAGAATTTCGGCCAGTCGGCGACGAGGGTTTTGTTGCCGCTGCCCCACAGGCCGTTCGAGCGCATGAGGAGGGGCTCGTTAATGCCCTCAATATTTTGACGACGAGTGAGTTGTGTGCGTGCAATCCAGTAGCCGCTCTCCTTGAGCGCGCGGTAAACGTAGTCGCCCTCTTCATCCAGTGCTCTGGCGTAGCCGTTGGGGTATGAGAAGGCGATGACGGGGTGGCCGAGACGCTGCTCCAGGATTTTGCGCATCGAGCTGACATTTGCGCTGGCAGCCTCCGGCGTCTGCGTGTTCAGGGCAGTGTGGGAGAAGCCATGTGAGCCGATCTCAGCGCCGAGGGCTTCCAGTTGGTCGATGAACTTGAGGGCCGGGGAGTTTCCGTTGAGCATGAAGGTGGGTCGAAATCCGTGTTTGATTAAAATCTCGGCGCAGCGGAGGTCTTCCTGTTTGCCATCGTCCCAAGAGGTGAGCACGGCTCTTTCCTTGCCAAATGGAAGTTTCGGTATGCGGGGGAGATCGCCTGTGAGCTGTTGGCCGTGCAGCACCAGTGTCTCGCTGAGCGGGCGCGCTGGGTCGGTAGTGGTTAGGAACTCGCCATCGAGCTCGTATGATATGTCACGGGTGGCTTTGTGGCGCAGGAGGACGGTCGAAAAGAGGTCTTTAGTGAGAATGTGGACGCGGGTGAGGGGCGAACGGATATGAAATGAGGAGTTGTAAACAAGGCTCCGGTTCCAGCGATCTAGTTGATAGGAGAGTTTGATTGGAAGTCCTTCGCTTCCAGTGACTTCCGCTTCTCCAGGCTTGTTCATGTAGCCGCCGAGGAACCAATTGCCCGTCGGGAGCGGAAAGGGAAGGGGGACCTCGCCGTTTTTGGCCACGGGGAGTTCCAGGGTGACGGGGGCACTGGGATCAAGTGTGGTGGGATTGACTTGTTCGAGGGTGATCCGGCTGACCGGCCAGGTGTGATTCCAGCGCCAGAGGTCTCCTTGCGGGGCGATCTGAATGGCGGTGGTAGGCGCGTTGGTGTGAATCCAGAACTCGAAGCGTTGGGCTTCGCCTTTTTCTGTCTGAATGTAGTTCGGGGCGAGTCGCACATCCGGGTCACGTCCGCCACACATTTTGAAGCTGATT
>JBNNED010000067.1:0-5380 GCA_050285825.1 Verrucomicrobiales bacterium
TGTGCTGGGCGACAAGCGGGCGGGTTACGAGCAGGCGCGGGATGCCTCCGTGAGTTTCCGCGTGAACAAAGGCGTGCTGGAGACGAAGGACTTCGTCACGAGCTCGCCCAGCCTCATTCTGACGGGGGAAGGTCGGGCCGATTTGGCGAGCAAGCAAGTGGACATGACAATCCGGCTCAACGCGCGTGGCTTGTTGGGGCTCTTGACCTTACCGCTGAAGCCGATCAACGGGCTTTTTCAATTTCGCGGCACCGGCGAGTTGGCCAAACCGACGTGGCGGGCCGCGCCCTTCACCGTGCCCGGTCGCGGGCAAGCCGACCCGATTTATGGTCGCGCCCCGCGCGCCCGCGTCGTGCCGGAGTGAGCGGGGCGGAGTGGGGAAACTTTACCATTGCGCCGGGGCGCTGGCTGGTTAGCTTCGCCTCGTTGCAATCATGAATATTCACGAATATCAGGCGAAGGAATTGTTCGACCGTTTTGAGGTGCCCAGTCCGCGCGGACGGGTGGCCAACAGTGCTGAGGAAGCGCAGGCGGTTGCTGAAGAGATCGGATCAAATTTGATGGTGGTCAAGGCGCAGGTTCACGCGGGCGGCCGGGGCAAGGGGACCTTTAAAAACGGCTTTGAAGGCGGGGTCCACCTGACCAAAAGCGCGGCCGAGATCGGTGAAATCGCCGGGAAAATGCTCGGCCAGACGTTGGTCACGAAGCAAACCGGGGAAGAAGGCAAGCTGGTGCGCAAGGTGATGGTCGCTGACGCCGTGGACATTAAGCACGAGTATTACCTCGCCATTCTCATGGACCGCGAGACCTCACGTCCGGTCATCGTGGCCTCGACCGAGGGCGGGATGGACATCGAGGAGGTGGCCGAGAGCCAGCCAGAGAAGATTTTGAGCCAGTTCATCCACCCGCTCGCCGGATTGCAGCCCTACGAGGTGCGCAAACTGACCGCCGGGCTGGGATTCGAGGGCAGCGCGGCCAAAGGCTTCGCCAAATTGCTCAAAAATCTCTACAAACTCTTCATTTCCCTCGACTGCAACATGGTCGAGATCAACCCGCTGGTGGAAACGCCCGAGGGCGAGGTGTTGGCGCTCGATGCCAAGTTCGGTTTCGACGACAACGCCCTTTTCCGTCACCCCGAGGTCGTGGCTTACCGCGATGTCGAAGAAGAAGATCCGCGCGAAGTGGCGGCGAGCGAGTATGACCTCAACTACATCGGTCTTGACGGCAACATCGCCTGTCTCGTCAACGGCGCCGGCCTCGCCATGGCGACCATGGACGTCATCAAGCACTTCGGAGGCGAGCCCGCGAACTTCCTCGATGTGGGTGGTGGCGCGAGCAAAGAGCAAGTCTCCGCAGCCTTCAAAATCATCGAAGGCGACCCGAACGTGAAGGGCATCCTCATTAACATCTTCGGCGGGATCATGGATTGCAACGTCATCGCCGAAGGCGTGGTGGCCGCCGTGCAGGAAACGGGCCTGAGCATCCCGCTCGTCGTCCGCCTCGAAGGCAACAACGTGGCTGCTGGCAAAGAAACGCTGAAACAGTCCGGTCTCGACCTCGTCTCCGCCGACGACCTCGCCGACGCCGCGCAGAAGGCCGTTGCGGCGATTGCCTGAGCACTTAAAACCTAACACTTAACACTTAAAAACTTTTAGACATGTCAATTTTAGTCAAAGAAGATACCAAGGTTCTCGTGCAGGGGATCACCGGGGGTTTCGGTGGGCGTCATGCCGCGCTGAGCCTCGATTACGGCACCAATCTCGTCGCGGGCGTGACCCCGGGCAAGGGCGGGCAGGTTTTTGAGCACGGCGAGCACCGCGTGCCCATTTTCAACACCGTGGAAGAAGCGGTGAAAGAGACCGGCGCGAGCGCCTCCGCCATTTTCGTACCGCCTCCCTTCGCGGCCGATGCCATTCTGGAGTCGGTGGACGCCGGCGTTGATCTCGCCATCGCCATCACCGAAGGGATTCCCGTCATGGACATGATGCGGGTCAAGGAAGCGATGAAAGGGAGCCAAACGCGCCTCATCGGGCCGAACTGCCCCGGCGTCGTCACGCCCGGCACGGGGGAAAACTCGCAGGGCGGCTGCCGTATCGGCATTGCGCCGGGCTACATCCACCGCAAGGGCAACGTGGGCATCGTCTCGCGTTCCGGCACGCTCACTTACGAGGCCGTTTGGCAAGTCACCCAACTCGGCTACGGCCAGAGCACCTGCGTGGGCATCGGAGGCGACCCCATCAACGGCACTTCGCATCTCGACGTCATTAAGCTTTTCAACGAAGACCCCGAAACCGAAGCGATCATCATGATTGGTGAGATCGGCGGGGACGCGGAAGAAGAGGCGGCGGCTTGGATCAAGGACAACTGCAAAAAGCCCGTCGCGGGCTTCATCGCGGGTGCGACCGCGCCTCCGGGACGTCGCATGGGGCACGCCGGGGCCATCGTTTCGGGTGGCAAAGGCACGGCCGAGGCGAAAATCGCTGCCATGGAAGACGCGGGCATCAAGGTGGCCGTCACGCCATCCGACATGGGCAAAGCCCTCCTCGAAGCCTGGGGGAAGTGAGTTATTTTTAACCAAGAAATCATCCTCGGCGCGCTTTTGCGAGTCGGGGATTTTTTTTGCTTTCTTGTCTTCTTGGCAAGTCGGCTGGAATTGCTAGCCTTCAACAATGCGCTGCCTTCTCCTCTCGTTTTTCCTGTGCTCATGGCTGACAGCGGGGGCGTTCCGGATCACCGTGCTTGATGAGGAAAATGGCTGGCCCGTGCCCTTGGTCGAACTGAAAACAACGCATGGAGTCAGCTATTACACCGATAATGCGGGTGTGGTCGCCGTTGATCTGCCTGAGCTGATGGGGCGTGAAACGTGGTTTTCGCTCCGTAGCGATGGTTACCAAGTCGCAGCCGATGGTTTCGGGATGCGTGGATTTCGGGCGATCCCGGAAGAAGGTCAATCGCTGGTGCTCAAGGTGAAGCGCACTCAGCTTGCGAAACGTCTCGGGCGACTCACGGGAGCTGGCTTGTTCGCCGAAAGCCAAAAGCTGGGCGAGCGGCGGGAGCTTGGCGAGTCCGGCGTGGTCGGCTGTGACAGCGTGCAGACGGTGGTGCATCAGGGCAAACTTTTTTGGGCATGGGGTGACACCTCTTTGGCGCGATATCCGCTCGGATTGTTTCACATGACAGGGGCGTGGACCGACTTGCAGCCGCGCGAGAAGTGGGTGCCGCCGCTCCAGCTTCCCTATCGTTTTTTCCGCGATGAAAAAGGGGCACCGCGTGTCATTTGTGAAATGCCGGGGGAGGGACCGACTTGGCTGAGCGGCCTTGCCAGTCTGTCGGATGCCACTGGAAATAAGCGCCTGGTGGGAGCTTATTGGAAGATCAAAAATCATCTGGAGGTGTATCGATCCGGCCTCTGCGTGTGGAATGCGGAGCGGGAAGTCTTCGAGCCGTTTCAGATTTTGTGGGAAAGTACGGGGGGTGGGGAGCGCCCGCTCTCACCGGATGGTCATCCGGTTTTTTGGACGGATGAGGCCGGAAAAAAGTGGATTTTGTTTGGCGATCCCTTCCCGTGGATGAAGTGCGAGGCGACATTTGAGGCGTGGTCGGATCCCGCGCAATGGATTGAGTTAGAGGCGCAAAAGACGGTTCAGGCGCGCGATAGCGGAGCGGAGATCAAAGTGCATCGTGGCTCGATTGCGTGGAACGCCTATCGCCAAAAATGGGTGGCTGTGTTTACGCAACTCGGGGGTGAGCCCTCGCACTTGGGAGAGATCTGGTATGCCGAAGCGGAGAAGCCTACAGGTCCGTGGGGGCCGGCGGTGAAAGTCGTCACGCACGAGAATTACACCTTTTATAACCCGCGCCTGCACCCTGAATTCACGGCAGCGGACTCGCCCGTTCTGCTATTTGAGGGAACTTATACCAGTGAGTTTTCAGCGGCGAAGAAGGCCACGCCTCGTTACAACTACAACCAGATTCTTTACCGCCTCGATCTGAATGACCCGCTCCTGACGGGAGAAAAGTGAGAAGGGGCCATGGGGGAAGTTGCCAAGCCGGAGCCTGGCGTTCCTGTTCTTTTTCTCAAGCGAAGTAGCTGACGCCCGCTTTGAAGAGGGCCTGGTGTTTGTTGCCGTGGATGTTTTTGGCGATGTCCTGGCCGCGCCGCTCGGTGTGGGCCATTTTGCCGAGGATGCGACCGCAGGGGGAGCTGAGGCCTTCGATGGCGAGGTCGGATCCGTTCGGGTTCCATGGTTCGTCCATCGTGGGCTGACCCTCGGAATCGACGTATTGGAAGGCGATGTGACCCTTGGCGAGGAGTTCCTTTTGCAGCGCTTCCGGCGCGATGAAGCGTCCTTCGCCGTGAGAGACGGGGACGGTGTGGAGCTCGCCGAGTTCGCAGTTGGCCAACCAAGGGGAGTTGAGGTTGGCGACACGGGTCGTGACGTAGGTCGAGATGTGGCGACCGATCGTGTTGTGGGTGAGAGTCGCTGATTCCGAGCTGGTTTCGCAAATCTCGCCATGCGGGAGGAGACCGGTTTTGACGAGGGCCTGGAAGCCGTTGCAGATGCCGAGAGCGAGGCCGTCGCGGTTCTTGAGCAGGTCCATGACGGCGTCGGCGACGCGCGGGTTGCGCAGGATGGTGGCGATGAATTTGGCGGAGCCGTCGGGTTCGTCACCCGCGCTGAAACCGCCGGGGAGCATGAGGATTTGCGATTGGGAAATGGCGGCGGCGAGCTCATTGAGCGAGTCTTCGATCTGTGGCGCGCTGAGGTTCCGGAAAACGAGGATCTGCGGCTCGGCTCCGGCTTCGCGGAAGACGCGAGCAGTGTCGTATTCGCAGTTCGTGCCCGGGAAGACGGGAATGATGACTTTGGGCTTCAGGGACGATCCGGAAAAGCGCGGGCTGGCAGTTTGTGTGACGGCGCTTTCGGAAGAGTGCGGGCTGGAAGCCCGCATCACGGGGCTTTCGGAAGAAGCTCGCACCACGGAGGAAGTCGTGGGGTAAACGGGTTCGAGAGTGCCTTCCCAGGCTTTTTTGAGCTCGTTCAGATCGAGCGTTTCGCCGTGAAGGCGGAGTTCGGGGGCGGCGATGACCCGGCCGATAGATTGGAAGATCGGCGGGAGTTCTTCGGCGTGTTCGACGATGAATTGGCAGGGTCGCGGAGCGAAAAGGCGGGGTTCGCCCGTGATTTCCGCGCCGAGGTCGTTACCGAAGGCGCAGGTTGCCAGCGCGGGAGCCAGCCCGCCCTGGCCGAGGTATTTGGCGGAGATGATTTTTCCTTCGCGGACGAGTCCGTGGAAGGTCTCGGCAAAGTCGCGCAAGGCTTGGTAGTCGGGGAGTTCCTCGGCATCGAGAGGGAGCTCGACGAGTGAGAGCTGGTGA
>JBNNED010000068.1:0-4654 GCA_050285825.1 Verrucomicrobiales bacterium
GGATCATAAGGCGTCGCTCATCGGGGTCGGAGATGGTGGCGAGCTCATCGTTGGTGAACCAGTGCTGGCTTTCGACGGATGGTCTCCAGAGGTCGCGGGTGAATCCACATTGGTGCCAGGCTTCGAGCTGGTGTTCGGTGCGGTGATTAAGGGCGCGGTAAACGGCGTGGATCAGCTCGGCGAATTGTTGGACGCTGAGCAGCTCGTGTTTGATGAGGCTGGCGTGGTGGGGATCAAGATGCTCGGCGATGGCGGTGAGCAGTTGCTTTTCGCGTTGTTGGATGCCGTGTAGTTCCGCAGGGCCGTTGAAGCGCTGGATGGATCCCGTGGGTCCGGGTAGTGCCTGCATGTAGGTGCGAAGAAGGCGGAAGGCGCTCTCGATCCATGTTTTGAATTTGAAGTTGCCAGTGGACTGGGGACGGAAGTAGAGATCGGCAAAGAGTGGCCCATTGAAGAGGCCGGAGACGTTGCAGCGGACGTGGCCATTGGTGACGCGGCTGATGGCATCGGCAAATGAGTGTTCGCCGCCGAAGGCGGTCATTTGTTTGTTTTTCCAAAAGGCAGCGGTCTTGTGCTCTCCGATGAATTCGGTGCCTAGATCGTCGGTGCGGTAGCCCTCGGTTTGGAGGATGTGGAGGCCGAACCACTGGAACTCTTGGGAGGTGAGGGTTTTCTTTTTCCCGGTGGCGGGGTCTTTGTATTCGATGCGGAGGTGGTTATCGAGGTGGGTGGCGGTGTAGAAATCAAGCGCGTTGAAGGATACGGGGCGGCTAGCGGTCGTGATGCCGCTGAGGGCGAGGTGGCCGTCGGCGATGAGGTTGTCGTAGTCTTGGTCATCAAAGAGAATGCGTGACAAGTAGGCCGATCCGTGGCGAGTGGTGAGGACGGGTGGAAGGTCTGCAGCGGCCTCTTTGGCTCCGATCTTGATGGCCTTGCGCTGGTATTTGGTGGGCTTGAGACGGTGAATGTTTCGCGGAGACCAGCCTGCTGGATGATCGTGCTCAGGGTGGTCAGCCGGCGGGCTTTGGTAGCCGGGGATGGCGTATTTAGGATCACCTGTGGCGCGCCACAGGTGTAACTGATCCATGAGAAGGCGCTGGACTTCAAGGCCGTCATCCTCTCGCTGATGGGTGTCGTAGAGGCCTTTGACGTAGGATTTGAAGAGTTCCGGGAGACCGGCGTCTCTGGGGAAAAGGCGTTCGTCAAGCAGCCCCATAGCACCTTTTTCTTTATAGTGCTTGGCGTAGCGGTAGATGGCTGATTGTTTGACCCCGAGCTTACGAGTGTGACGAGCCAGAGCCGTTTGTTTTTGCCCCCGCTGAGCGGTGATAAGATCGCGCACGGCCTCAAGCTTCGCCGTGATGTCTGCCTGGGCTTTTCCGGGCAGTTCAGCGAAGGTTCCGAGATCATCGATCATATCGAGGACGCTGCGGGAGGTGGTGGCGATAATGGAGTTCATGGGTTTTTCAGGATTCGATTTTTGCCGTGCCCTGTTCTTGGGTTTGTTTCAGGAGGGCGGCTTTGGCTTTGCGGATGTCGGCAAGGAGAGCCTCGGTCTCGATCTCAAGGACGCTAAGGGAGGGCTCGTCTTCGGTGTCGCTGGTCAGCGGCAGGGCGTAGAGTGCCTTTTCGTAGTCCCCATGGGTGCGCAGGCGGGTGATGTTATGGGAGGGCTCGGCAAAGAGGGCGAAAGCGAGCTGCTGCATGGTAGGCTCCACCTTGTCCCCTTCCCCGCGCAAGTTGCCGCCTGTTGCTGCTGAGCCTTGGGGGAGCTTGGCGATCCCAGCGTCTTGGAAGATGCTTTTCACGGTGTCTCCATCCGTGCATTTATGAACAAGTTTTTTGAGCTCTGCGGCCTCTTCATCCGTTGGGCACCCTGTCTCTAAGAGATAGCAGATACGCTCTTCTCCCAGCTTGCGGAACTTGGTTCGGGCCGCCTCGTAGGTGGCAATGCGGTGATCGGCAGTTCTCTTGGCCATGCCGCCCATTTGCTCTTCCAGCCACTCGGGCCATGATTTAAAGTGGCAATCGTTGCCACTTTCTTTTCGTCGTCCGGATCCCGTGAAGCCGAGTTCCTTTTTGAGTCCGGCGAGCTTCCAGCCGGTGAGGATGGCGGCGGCAGCGGTGAGGCGGGCATGCTGCACGGTGGCCGCGTGGTAGCTGCGGGCGGATGCCCACTGGTTGTCGAGGGAAGTGCTTGGTAGTTTTTTAGGCATGGTCGGTGGGGATTTGATGGTTTGTAGATTACAGATTTATGAATTGGGATTTCTGACGGGTTGTGGTGGGATGGGCTTATGAGAAAGGCGGAGATGCGGGAGCGTATTGCGCGGCTTGAAGCTCGCGCAGAAGAACAGGCAAAACGTCTGTCAGCTCTTGAGGAAGAGAGCCGAACCCAGGGGAAGAAACTCCATGAGCTGTGGATCCGCTCGACGGAGTATTTGCTGGGGATGAGACAGGTGGTGAACCGGCTATTAAGCTGGAAAGGATGTCCTGAAGACGAAACCAACGATCATCCATAGAGCCGTCCGCCGCATGGAGCAGGATGTGGCGGGCGAGTAGTAAATAGTGGCGGGGTGTGGCTTGGTCAGTGGGCATGGGTCAATGGGATTTGGAAATTGCAGATTGCAGATTTAAGAATTGGGATTTCTGACGGGTTGTGGTGGGATGGGCTTATGAAAAAGGCGGAGATGCGGGAGCGTATTGCGCGGCTTGAAGGGCGTGTAGCAGAGCAGGGAGAGCAGCTCCGATCCTTGCTAAATCTGGTGAATCAGATGGATAAAAGGAGCTTTGAGATGTGGTGCCAGGCGCGGGAGGAGCTACGGGTGAGCTGGGAGACGCTCCGAGAAGTTCGCTCACATTCTGAGCCGCTTGGAGGAGGAGAGGATCAGGGCAGATCTCCAAGTAGCACTCTGTGAGCAAGTGCCTGATGAGCAGGAGGCGGTGCTGGTTCGTGGGGTTCATTGGATTTGATGATTTGCAAATTGCAGATTTAAGAATTAGCGCTGGCGAGACGGGCGAGGAGGCGGCGGAGGAAGCCGCGCTTCTTGTTTTGGGCACGGGAGCGTGGGCCGAGGTCGATAGACTTCATTCTTGCGTCATGAGCGCGGAGGCGTGGGATGATGCGGTGGGCGTCCGGGCCTTGGCCGCTGTAGAGGACGATGGGGTCGCTTGGTTGGATGGTTTCGGGTTTCATGGTTTGAGGTCTTTGAGGAGTTGTTTGAGTTCGGGGTTTTGTCTGAGTTTCTTGAGGGCGCTTTTTTGGCGCTCGAAAATTGCCCCGCGTGAACAGCCGCAGAGGTCGGCCAGTTCGGCGATGGTCCACCCGCCGTCCGGGGTGAGGCCACGGGCGCGGAGGATGGCCAGCGTGACGTCGATGCGGCGCGTGGTCGGTAAGTGGGCGAGCGGGTGGCGTTCGCCTCTAGGCTTGGTCTGAGTCATGGTTAGGCTCTGAGTCATGGTTAGGCTCTTAGGTGGGGGTTCTTTTTCGGCTTCTTCCGATAAAAACTGAGCAGCTCTAGTTGCGATCTGTCTGCGTCCCTCAGAGACTTGGCCGTTTTCAGCACTTGCTCTTTTAAAGAGGGGTTTTTTATGACGTCAGCCGCTACCTCGAAATAAGAGGTCTTCGTTTGCAGATCCAAATGTGGAGGGAGACTGGTTAAGCCGATGTAGATCAATTCATCTCTGTATTCGTCTCTGGTCATGGTTTGATGCGTAATAGTTTGGCGATGCGGGTTTTGGTTGGCTCAAAGAGCCCGTGGTTGATTGCAAGGGAGGCGGTATTTCGTGCTATGCCCAATTTTCGAGCCACGGCAGAAATGCTTAGACCCTGTTCAAGCATTGCCACTTTGGCTCTGAGCGCGAAATCGTCTTTACTTGTTTCGGCCTTAGTGTTATCAGTTGCGCATTGCATGTGACCACACATTAACTCTCAGAATGAAAGGAGCAAGAGAAAAATGAGCCAGAGTGAGAATTTTCCTGAGCGGCTATTCAGTCTAAGATCCAATTTAGGCTTAAGTCAGGGCGATATGGGTCGAAAGATGGGCCTGAGTCTGAATTACATTTCAACCTTAGAGAGAGGAAAAAAGGAGCCTTCGGACTCAGTGGTGAAAATGCTGGAGTTGCTTGAGGACGCCTACAATGTTGGTGGATTACGCACCGAAACATCTTTGAAAGAGGACGCTTCCCTATACGAGCCATCAAGGCCGGTGCGAATGGTGCCGGTGGTGGGTTGGGCGCATGCGGGCGAAGCTGGTTATTATGAGGAGCTGCCGGAGTCCTGGCACGATAAGATCGCGACGGATTGCCGGGAGATGGAGGTGTTCGGGCTAAGGCTGGAAGGCGACTCGATGGAGCCAAAGTTCCTTGTCGATGACGTGTTGGTGGTGATGAAGGACGTGGAGCCGCACAGCGGGGCCTATTGCGTGCTGAAATACCGGGACGGCGGGGTGGTTTTCCGGCAGGTGGAATTCGGCGAGGAGGGCAAGCTCAAGCTCATCCCGGTGAATACGCGCTACCCCATCGAATACCAGCAGTGGCAGGATTTTGAATGGATCAGGCCGGTGTTTGAGACGCGGCGCTTATTGTGGAGGAATGGGAAATGCTGAAGGCAGTAGGCATTTTGGCAGCTTTGCTGTTGCAGGCCGGAGCGCGGGAG
>JBNNED010000069.1:0-2902 GCA_050285825.1 Verrucomicrobiales bacterium
ATCCACTCCTACTACCCCGAGCCGGAAGATGAAGACGTCGTGGCCACGCGCACGAGCTACGGGGAGGAATTCGTCTCCGCAATCCAACGCGGTCGCCTTCTCGCGACCCAATACCACCCGGAAAAAAGCCAGCACGCCGGCCTCACCCTGCTCGGAAATTTCCTCTCGCAGCCCGCCTGATCGCGCGGCCGGCAGCCACGAAAAAACCCGCCATCTTGAGAGATCGGCGGGTCTTTTGTGCAATGAATGATTCTTGGGAAGCTCAGGAAGCCACGAGAAGCGGAGCGGGAACGCTGACGACCTGCATGCCGGCGAGTTGGGCGCCCATGATCCCGGCCGGAGCGTCTTCGAAGACGACACAATCCGCAGGGTCAACGTTCAGGAGGGTGGAGGCTTTCAGGAAAGGATCGGGAGCGGGCTTGCCGTTCTCGACGTCTTCAGCCGCGACCACTTCGTCAAAAAGATCGGACAAACCGAGAGTCTGCAGGGTTTTTTCGACAATCTGACGCGTGCCACCGCTGACCACCGCCATCGGGACCTTGCCGCGGTTGGCGCGGGCGAAATCGCAAACTTCTTCAATCTCCGTCACCTGGTCGAGCACACGCAGGAAGTTCTTGCGCTTGGCGTAAGACACGGCATCGGGATCGAGATGCAAGCCTTGCTCGCCGTTCAGGACCTTGACGATGTCGCGGGTGGGTCGGCCGCCCATGGCGTAAAACACATCCTCGGGAAAAACGCCGGGCGCTCCGTGTTCTTCCAAGGCACGGCACCACGCTTCAAAATGCGCTGGCATCGAGTTAACGAGTGTCCCGTCCAGATCAAAAATCAGGGCGGCGTATCCGGGTTTCGGGAATTCGATCGAGCTGCTGTCTGCCATACGCCCTGCGCCATGTGAAAAATCGCCCCGGAAAGCAAGCGTCAATCTTCCCCCGGCGTGACTATTTTTTCACGCGGTCCAGGTTTCGTTCTCATAGACCCCCGAGGGGACGGAAGCTCGCTCACTCCCTGTATTTTCAAAAGAAACGTTTCCCTTGATCGCGAGTGGAGAGCCCAATTCCAGGTCGCCTTGGATCTCGAGTTTTGTCGCGGCAAGAAGAGAGGGTGCGCCGAGGCGGTCGAGAGAATCGACGAGCTTGTAGTCGCCCGACAAGGAGACGACGGGCGGCTGGCCTTGCCGTTCCGGCGCCAGCTGTAGGCAACCGTTTTCGGCCTCGACATAGGCATCCGAGCGCAAGGCGAGCAGATCCGAGGTGCTTTTCACGGGGGCAAAGCGGGAACGGGGCACGGAAATGGCGCCCGCGCCCTCGAAGCTCTCCAGAGCCGCACCCATCGCCACTTCGAGCTGGACGACCGGCGTGGAATCGGAGTCTCGCGGATCGACCGTTTTGCGATTCCGAATGACGGGCAGAGGCATGACCCCGCCGGCCGCGTCCATGACGGCCTGGAGGGCCTGGAGATCGATCCAGAGGTTGTTGGTGTTGAAATAGCGGTACTTCGAGATGTCCTGGAATTGCCCGAGGTCTTCGTCCGGGCATTGCGCCACTTCCCGCAGGATCAAGCGTCCGTCCGCGCGCCGCGTGGCGAGGTGGCCGCCTTTTTTATCGGCTTCCGTCCGCCGCGTGACTTCCATGAGGAAAGGTTGACCTGATTCGGCGAAGTAAGACAGCATGGTGGGGTCGAGAACCGCCCCGAGGTTGTCGCTATTGGAAACGAAGGCGTAACGCACCCCCTCGGCGAGGAGCCGCTCCAGCCAGCCGCTGGCCACGAGCGCGGGGTAGAGGTCGCCATGCCCCGGCGGGCACCATTCGAGCGCGGGATTGGCCTCCCAGGTGACGGGGCGGAGGTCCTCAGTTCGTAATTTCGGAGCCCAGTTTTGGAGCAACTCGACTTCGTCCGCGCCGCCGAGCTCCGCCGCTTTCCCGGCGAGGTAGCTCAGGGTGTCCGCGCTGGTCGCCTGGCTGTTCATGAGGAGAAAGCGGACGGGCGAGCCGGTGGTCTCGCGGAGATGGAGGATTTGGCGGGCGATGAGATCGAGGAAGGTCTTGCCGGGTTTGACTTCGAGGAGGCTTTTGGCCTTTTCCAGGCCCATGCCGGTGCCGAGTCCGCCGTTGAGCTTGATGACGACCGTGCGGGCGAGGAGCCCGGCGTCAAAATCCGGACGCGCGGGAAGCTCTTCATAGTCGACGACTCCTTCCGCCGGGGCGATTTCTCCCTCGCTGATCAGGCCGGTGGCATCGGAATCGAGCTGAGCGAAGGAACGCTCGAAGGCTTTGATCGCGGCCTCGGCCACGCCGAATTTTTCCATTTTCTCCCGAATCTCGGTGAACTTCTCAGACATGAGGCCAGTTCTAACAGCATCCCGGGCATCCGGCAACAACGGTCTCTTAAAATCTCCGTCACGAAGCCCATGGCAGGCCCACTGCCTCACAGCGGCCAGAGGCTGCGGAGAAAGCCGCCAAGCTTGCTGCCGATACCGACAGGACGTTCTTCATCAAGGACTTGCGCGTAGCGAATCAAACCCAGAGCCGTCGAGTATTGCGGGTCCTTGAAGTAAGCCTGCACGCCGCTGACATCCGGTTGCTGCGGGTAGAAAACGGGCAGATTGAAGACCTCGTGCGCCAGCGCCCCCAGCCCCCGCATTTGGCTCGCTCCGCCGGTGAGATAGACGCCGGAGCCGATTTTTGAGAGGACTTCGGGCGGAAGGCGGTCTTTGACAATGTGCAGGGTTTCCTCCATGCGACCCCGGATGATGTCGTTGAGCAACTGACGCTGGACCTGCGTTTCCGGGTAGCCCGTTTCGTCGGGGACTTTGATCACGCCGATGGAGTTCGAGGGGTCTGCCAGGGCGTCGCCTTCTTCTTTTTTCAACTGCTCGGCTTTGCCGTGCGGGATGTGGGTGACG
>JBNNED010000070.1:0-7464 GCA_050285825.1 Verrucomicrobiales bacterium
GACACCGCCGTTGTCATCCCCGCGCTCCTGGGCATGCGCATGAGTGACGGCGTGCTTTCGATCAAGGCGAAGGACGCTGAGAAACTCTCGGCCATCGCGGCAGATATCGAAAGCCTCGCCCAGAAGCTCAACGTGCCGGAGGAAAAGCTGGCGCGCGCCAAGAAGGTGCGGAGTCATGCCAGCCGGGGAGAGTGGACCAAGGTCTTTCTCGAACTCGGCTTCCTGCAAGCCGACGTCATGAAAACCCTCGACGAGGACGGGAACAAGAACCGCCGCGCCATTCTCGTCTCGGCAGGCTGGATGCAGGGTGCCCGCGCCATTTCCGGCATCGTGCTGGATTCCTATAATCAGGACAGCGCTGGGCTCTTGCGTGAGCCCCTGCTGGTCAAGACCTTGCACGAAGATTTGCAGAAGGTGAAATCGCCTGCGCGTGAGTCCAAGCAGATTGGAGCGCTGATCGATGCCATGGCGGGGATTTTCCCACTTCTCGACATCCCCCTGCATGCCAGTCCGGCGGAAGCGGACGTCAAAAAACTTCACGATTTGAGCACGGAATGTTTAAAAGTTATTCTGGTTGAATAGCTTACGATCTTTTGAAGTCTCAAGCGGCGAATCAACAGCACATAACAAAAATGAAAAAGACAATACGAATCGCAGCCATGGCTCTCATGGCCTGCAGCCATCTCGCGATGGGACAAAGCCGTAGCGCGGGTGCCGACCCGACTGTTGCGAATGACGATGCCTACAGCATGAGTGTTTACTATGCCGCACGGCAGTTCAACATGCTTCCAGCCATTGACGGAGTGGATGGCCGGGGGGCTAAGATCGAGTTCCTCATTCCCGTGACCAAGGGGATCGATTACGTCTTCCTGGCGGGTCGCGACCGCTTCATTCAGGATCTCGACATCTATGTTTATGACGAGGGCAATGGCCTGATCAAAGGGGACCGCCGCCCGGACAAACGCGCTGGCGTCCGCTTCCGTGCCTCATACAACGGCACGGTCAAGGTCATCCTGCACGTGGCCCGCGCCGATGGTCTCGGAGCCTGGTCCGTCATCGTGGGGCGCCGTGGTGGGGCCTCGATCCAGCCACTCGCTCCCGGAAGCCAATTGGGTGCGCCGGGTAGCACCGAACAGCCGCCGATCGAAGATGGCAGCCAAGGTAACTGAATTCCAATCCTCAACGACACATTACGATCATGAAAAAACTGATGACCACCATTGCTCCAGCCGCTGTGGCTTTGGGCGCTCTCTTCTTGGCTTCCTGCGGATCACCGCAACCGCCGACGATTATCGAAAGCCCGGAAGTCCACAACATCACGATCCAGGAAAAACCGACCCCCAAGCCGAAGCCACGTCCGAAACCTCAGTATGAGAAGCCGGCCGAAGCCTTCCGCGCGGTCTACTAAGTGAGAGGATCGGCACTGCGAAGGGCCACTTTTTCCATCATCACCGGATGTCATTGGCGTCCGGTGATTTTTTTGTCTGTAGATTCTTCTTGCTGAACTTAGTTGATTAGATAAGATGTTGCCGATGAATTACTTACTTATCTTGATATCAATCATCGGTCTGGGCACGCTCTCAGCCGCAGAGCAGGGTTTCGCAGGTTTGTGGGACACGAATTGGGGTCGGCTGAAAATCGTGGAAAAAGACGGTAAACTCGTCGGCGCTTACAAAGGAAAATTCGAGGGCGAAATCGCAGGGAAAGTGAAGGAGAAAGCCTTTCACTACCAATGGCGTCAGCCCAATGGGGAGTGGGGCTCCGGCGTTTTCCGTCTTTCTAAGGACGGCCAGGAACTCAAGGGCACCTGGGGCAGCGCCAAGTCCGAAACGAATGGCGGCGTCTGGACCGGGCGGCGCATGAAGGAGGGAGAAGGCGACGAAGTCAAGAAGGCCGAGTGATCAGGCCGCTGAGTTTTTCGAGCAAGGCGGGAACCGCCGTGCCCGCGTCTTTGCCGTCTTCGTATTCGAGGGTGAGCCAGCCTTGGTAATTGGCTTTTTCGAGAATGGAGATGACGCGGGTGTAATCCATCGGCTCGGGGTCTTTCCCGGCGGGTTTGAGGGTGTCCTTGACTTGGACGTTGATGGCGTAAGGGGCGATTTTGGCGAGATCGGCGTAGGGGTCGGCGGTGTGGAAGTTCCCGCTGTCGAGGTTGACGCCGGCCCAGGGGCTCTTGACGGCTTTGATGATGCGCAGGAGGCCTTCGGGCTTGGCGACGATACCGTGGTGGTTTTCGAGACCGAGGAAAATGCCGCGCTCGCCTGCGTAATCGAGGCATTCCTGGTAGGCGGAGATGCAATTGGCGACCGCTTGTTCTTCGCTGAGGCCTTTCGGCACGGAACCGGCGAAGACGCGGATGTGGGGCGCGCCCATGACAGCGGCGTGGTCGATCCATTCCTTGACGTAGGCGATCTGGGCGTCGCGCTCAGGGCCGGTGGGATGGGTGAAGGTGTTCCCGACGGCCGTGCCGGCGATGGCGACGCCGCGGAGGTAGGCGTGGCGCTTGACGCGGAGGAGGAAGTCTTCATCAGGATTGGGCGGGAAGAAATAGCTGGTGAGCTCGGCTCCGATTCCGCCCTGATTGGCACAGTAGTCGATAAAATCAAAGATGCTCCAGGGCTTCTCGCCGGCGTTCTTCTGCTCTTTACCCTTCATCCAGCGCATGCGGTTGCGGAAGGAATAGGCGGCGAGGCCAAGGACGAGGCGGGAGTTGCCGGGGCGGACAAGTGGCTCGATGGCGGAGGCGGCGGGAGCGCCGAGAGAGGCGGCGGTGAGGCTCAGAAAGTGGCGGCGGTTCATGTGCTGGTCGGTCGTGGTGTTTGCGCTGTGTTTATTCCGGCGTTTCGCGGCGGATGATTTCCAAGAGGGATCGGTTATCATATTCAGTGAGCTGGAACCACCCAAAATGCAGGGCCGTGAGCCCGAAGCCAAGCCCACCGAGGAAGCCGCCGATGTGCGCCCAATAAGCGATCATGCCGCCTCCACTGATGACTCCCCAGAGATCGAATGCAAACCAGGCCAGGATGACGAGCCAGGCGCGGCAGGAGATCGATCCGCCTCGGATGAGGAAGAGCCAGAAAAGATAGACCCGGTTCAGCGGATACATCGCCAGCGTGATTCCGACGAGCCCGTTGATGGCCCCGCTGGCTCCGATGGCGAGCGAACCGTCCATGAGATTGTGGACGGTGGCGGCCAGCAGAGTGCAGACGAGAAAGGTCAGGAGGTAGATCCAATTATTGGTGTTGGTGCAAATGGCGTTGCCGAAAACCCAGAGGAAAATCATGTTTCCCAAGAGGTGGATCAGGTCGCCGTGCAGAAGAACGTGCCCGATGAGCCCGGGCAGGGAAAAGCCGTCGAGGATGAAGGCGTCGAAATCACCATTCATCAATCCGCCGCCAAAGAGCGCGCTGATCGAGACCAGAGTGCAGAGGCCGACGATCAGCCAGTTGGCCCACGGGCGCTCTTGTTGCAGGGTCTCAATTTCGTAGGGGACAAGAAAAATCATGGCACGATGGCGCTGGCTCTGTTATCGCAAGCCTTCGGATCTGACGTGGAGGATGTAATTGAGAACCAGTTGGCCTTCTTTCTCCGTGATTCCGGCGTGCTTGGCCATGACGGGGACGGTCATTTCCCACTTTTCATTGGTGAGAGAAGCGGGATCGGCCTGCTGGTGGCATTGGTAACAGGATTTCATATAGAGGCCGTAACCGGGAGCCTGGGTGTGATCGGAGATTTTGGCTGGTCGGAAGGGGAGATCCGGCTCGTAGGGCGGGTTCTCGGTCTTGTGCGAGGAGCAGGAGGCGAGGGAGCCGAGTAACAGGGCGCATAGAAATTTCGGGGAGTTCATGGCTTGGAATTGGGTCAACCAAGTCAGATTACTTCTCCAGCTTCAGCTTGTCCAGTTTTGGGGCGATGACGGCGCGGTTGTAGCCGTGGTTTTTGTTCAGGAAGTAGAAGTCCTGATGGTAGCCCTCGGCTTTGTAGAAGGTTTTCGCCTTTTTAATGCTGGTGGCGATGGCTTTGTCGAATTTCTTCTGGGCTTCTTTTTTCGACGCCTCGGCGATTTTTTTCTGTTCCTCCGTGTGGTAGAAAATGGTGCTGAGGTATTGCGGGCCGATGTCGGCGCCCTGGCCGTCGGCTTGGGTGGGATCATGGAGGTCCCAGAACCATTCGAGGAGTTTCTCCGTGCTGAGTTTTTCCGGGTTGTAAACGACTTGGACGACTTCGACGTGGCCGGAGGTTTTCGAAGTCACTTGCTCGTAAGTGGGATTGGCGATGTGGCCGCCCATGTAGCCGGAAACGGCGGAGTGGACGCCTTCGATCTGTTGGTAAACGGCCTCGACACACCAGAAGCAGCCCGCGCCGAGAGTCAGGGTTTGGAAACCCTCGGGGACGCCATCCTGATCCTGTTTGTAATCCGTTTTTTTCTCTTCAGCCTGGCAGGAAAGGAGGAGGAAGGGGAGGAGGAGAACGGTGAAAAGGGAACGTCGGATCATGGTTTTACGGGGTTTCGGGTGGATGGATACGGATCAAGATGGCGTGATTTTACGAGCTGGCAAGAAAAGGCCGGAGCGAAGGGGGGATTTTTTTCAGTTGAAAGGTGCGGGAGTGCGGGGCAGTTAAAGGGACATGGAGACGGGATGGCTCATTTTGGCAAGCGCGCTGGCGGTGGCTGGCTCGCTCGTGGGCTGGCGCGGGCTGAAGAGCGGGCAAGGGCACGCCTTCTGGTGGATGGCGGCGGTCTTCGTCTGCCAATTGTTTTTTCTGCAATGGCGCGGGGAGCTGCGCGGGCGCTGTCCGCTGCAGGACATCGGGGAGATCGCCGCTTTTCTGGCTTGGTCGCTGACCTTCTTCTACCTCGTCACGGGGCCGGGCTACCGTGTCTCATTGCTGGGGATGTTCACCGCGCCTCTGGTCGTGCTCTTCCAAATTGTCGCGCTCTGGCCCGGTGCGATGTCGCAAGAGGTGGTCAAAGCCACCGAGATCAATCCTTGGGCCGAGGCCCATGCCGCCTTTTCCGTGCTTTCCTACGGAGCCCTCGCGCTCTCGGCCGTGGCCGGAGTGATGTTTCTGGTGCTGAATCGGCGACTGAAGGCGCATGAATTCAAAGGCGGACTGACCAAAGGCATGCCCTCGGTCCACCGCCTGGTCGGCGTCATGGGACGGCTGGCCGTCATTGGCTGGGGAATCCTGACGGTGGGAGTCGTCACTGGCTTCATGATGGAAGGCGGGGCGTGGTCGCGTCACCTCGTGCTGGCCCTTGTGGTTTGGCTGGCTTATGCTTTATTATTGGGGGTTTTTTATTTCCGCGGGATGCCCCCCCGCTGGATGGCCTGGCTGCTGGTGGCCTTGTTCGCGGTCTCGCTTTTCGTATTTGGTAAAATTTCATGAAGTTGGTTTGTCTGGGAGTCAGTCATGAGACGGCGCCGGTGGAGGTGCGGGAGCGTCTTGCCGTGTCGGAAAGTCGGCTTGGCGAGGAAGCCCGGCATCTGATCGAGACCGGCGCGGTGAGCGAGGGCGTGGTCATCTCGACCTGTAACCGCACCGAGTATTACGCCATGGTGAACGGAGGGCGCGGGGCGGACTTCGTGGAAGAGTGGGTGAGCGCGCGCCGGGGGGTGGAGCACAGTGGGCGGGGTCTTTTTTACAAACACGAGGACGAGGCCGTGGCGCGGCATCTCTGCGACGTCGTGAGCGGACTCGATTCCATGGTCCTGGGAGAAACCGAGATCTTCGGTCAGGTCAAAAAAGCCTACCGGCTCGCCCTCGAAGCGAAAGTGACCGGTCGGGGGCTCAACCGCCTCTTCCAGAAAGCCTTCGGGGTCGGGAAAAAAGTGCGCACGCTCACGAAAATCCAGGAAGGCCAGACCTCCGTCGGCAGCGTGGCGGTCGATTTGGCCGAAAAAATCTTCGGCGACCTCAAAAACACCTCCGTCATGGTCATCGGCGCAGGCGAGATGAGCCGGACGACGGCACAAAGCCTGAAATCCCGGGGCGCGCGCAGTCTCATGGTGACCAATCGCTCCTACGACCGCGCCGTCGAGTTGGCCGAGGAGCTGGGAGGCGAAGCCTTTCGTTTTGACGACTGGACGCAGGCCCTGGCAAAGGTCGATGTCGTCATTTCCTCCACGGGCGCGCCTCATGCCGTGGTGCATGCCGAGCATGTCGAGAGTGTGCGCCGGAAGCGCCGGTACCGACCTCTGTTCTTCATCGACATCGCCGTTCCGCGGGACATCGACGAGGAAGTGGGGGAGATTGAAGAGGTGTATCTTTACGACATGGACGCCATGCAGGAGCTGGCCGCGCAGGGGCGGGAACGCCGCGAAGAGCAAGTGCGCCGTTGCCGACGGATCATCGCGGAAGAAGTGGCCAAGATGGGTCTCTTCGAGGAAAACGAGGCTCCGGAAGAGCGGAAATCCGAGGCTGCCGAGGTTTTTTTGAAAAAAAATGATGAGATGAATTGACAAAGCGCTGCCGGGCGTTAGTATCGCCGCCCCGTCGCCCTCCCGAGGGCAATCCGCTTAATTTCAAGAAACTTTCTAAGTAACTTTTTTGCCATGAAGATGACTTACCAACCATCCAAGCGGACGCGCAAGCGTCAGCATGGTTTCCGTGCCCGCATGAAAACCAAAGCCGGTCGTGACATTCTCCGTCGCCGCCGCGCGAAGGGCCGCAAGCGTCTTCTTCCGAAAGGAGCCGAGTTGCACTACAACCGTCACACGGTGCAGCACAACACGAAGTGATTTTTCGTTGACTCTGAGGTGGGTCAATTATTTGAAGTCGGTGGGTCGTTAGCGGCCCACCGGCTTTTTTCGATCATGAAACTCACGAAAGCACGTCGCATGAAGACCTGGGGGGAATTCCAGGCCGCGCGACAGGCGCGGAATTCGCGCGGCGGGCGCTTCGTGGTGGTGAGCGCGGTGGTGGCGGCGGAGCG
Organism: Verrucomicrobiales bacterium; assembly: GCA_050285825.1. Lineage (GTDB taxonomy): Bacteria > Verrucomicrobiota > Verrucomicrobiia > Verrucomicrobiales > Akkermansiaceae > SW10. The sequence goes on from JBNNED010000070.1 coordinate 6,938, forward strand.
GAAGTTCGGCTTCATCACCTCGCGCAAGGTCGGCAAGGCGGTCGTGCGCAACCGGGTGCGGAGGCGCCTGCGGGAGATCGCGCGGAAGTGGGGGGACGCGCTGGTGCCGGGGATGCACGTCGTGACGATCGCGCGTTACACCGCTGGCGATGCGCCGCTGGCGGAGCTGGAGCGGGATTGGGTGAAGCAGGCGAAGCGCCTGGGGATTTGGCGCGGAGAAGGAGGGGAGGGCGCATGAAATTCCTGGTGAAGGTCGTGATCCGGGCGTATCAATGGGGCTTGCGGCCGGTTTTGAAAGCGCTGGGCGGACCCTTGGCCGGTTGCCGTTTTCACCCCTCTTGTTCGCATTATTTTTTGGAAGCGGTGGAGCGTCACGGCGTGCTTCGCGGCGGCTGGATGGGAATTCGCCGGATTTTTCGCTGTCATCCATGGGGCGGGTGTGGTTATGACCCCGTGCCAGAAACCCTCGGTTCGGATCGCGCAGGCGAGCAGCGGACCTCCTGACTTTTTAGCCCTTTTATATTATG
>JBNNED010000071.1:0-4759 GCA_050285825.1 Verrucomicrobiales bacterium
GGGGGTGGGGGCGGGGGGGGGGGGGGGGGACGACGAGCTCGGGGGTCGGAGGTTTTGCGGCGTCGGGTGCCGGATCAGCAGCGGGCGGCTCGGGGGCTTCCTGACCGGGGAGAATGAGGATGGTGAGGCCGGAGCTGAGTAGGATTCTCCGGACGGCAGACTTCATGTCGGGAGAATGACGGGGGAAGCGGGGGAGGTAAAGGTCAGTTTGGGGGAGGAGGCGAGTTTTTCGGATGGGAGGCGGCGGGGGGAAAGAGCGGCTGATCGTGCTTCAGGCGCTGATCTGGACTTTGCGGGGGTCGGGGTTGATGAAGGCCTGCCAGGAGCTTTCCTTGCGGGTGTTTTTGAGGCCGAAGTGGGGTCGCCAGCGGGGTTTTTGCGGGGTTTTGAGCGGGTGCATCTTGGCTTCGGAAGGGAGTTTGTGTCCTTTGCGGGTGTTGCACTTGATGCAGGAGGTGACGATGTTTTCCCAGTTCATCTTGCCGCCACGGGCGCGGGGGACGACGTGGTCGAGGTTGAGGTCTTTCTCGGGGAAGGTCTGGGCGCAGTATTGGCAGGTGAATTTGTCGCGGATGAAGACGTTGGCGCGGGAGAAGGTGACTTCCTTGCGGGGGAAGCGGTCGTAAAGAGAGAGGATGATGATTTTCGGGATGCGCAGGGCGAGGCTGACGGAGTGGACGAGTTCTCCGCCGATTTCTTTGGCGGAATGGTCGATCCAGGAGGAGATGTCGTGGGTCTGGTAACGCGCCTCGCCTTCGGTTTGGAGGACTTGGGCGTGGCCAAGGCAGAGGAGCTTGATGGCCCGGCGAACCGAGCAGGTGTGGATCGGCTGCCAGAGGCGGTTCAGAACCAAGACGGGGTGTTCGAGAAGAGGGTTCATACTTGGTATTATGACCCTCGCACTCTAGGGAAGCCTTTGGAATGCGCAATCTAAAAATTGTGAGCGAGCTGTCACGCTTCAGGGGGCCTTTCGGGGGAGGCCGATTTGGTCGATGGGGATGCTGGGGAAATCGGCTTTCTGTTGGCGCAACCAGGAGTCCGGGGCGATGGTGAAGTCGCCTTTGTCCGCTCCGGGGAAGCCGAGGGCGGGGAGGCTGGAGGGGGCTTCGGTAGCGATGGTGAAGCCGGGGTGCTCGGCGAGTCTTTTGTGGAGTTTGAGTTCTTTATCGGGTTTCGGGACGATGAAGTTTCCGGCGAGCTTGAGGCGGGGGAGGAGGCCGATGACCCGGGTGTCGAACTGGCAGACGTCCTGGTCGGTGTGGATGAAGATGTTACCGGTCATGTCGTTGTAAAGGGGGAGGCGGGGCTCGTCTTCCATGATGCGGGCCAGGGAGGGGTAGCGCTCACTCCAGGGAGGGCTTTGGTAGTCGAGGGCCTGGGCTTTTTTCTCGAGCATCCAGCTGGGGTATTCCGGGTTGTTCCACTGCTTCCAGCTCATCCCGCGGGAGTCGAGGTGGATGCCGATGGCGCAGTCGATGAAGAGGTTGTTTTTGACGGGATTGTCGCGTCCGCCACCGATGAGGATGGCGCGTCCGGCGCGGTGGAAGATGTTGCCTTCCAGGGTGTCACCACTGTCGCAGTCATCGAGGTAGATACCCATGGCGTGGTTGTTGGTGCCTCCTTCCGTGCCCAGGTGGTGGAGGTAGTTGTGACGGAGGAGGTTGCCACGGCTGGTCCAGTCGCGTCCGGTGTAGATCGCTCCGGCGTCGCTGGTTTCCTGGACGACGTGGTGGATTTCGTTGAGTTCGATGAGGTGTTCGTTGCCGCTGTAGGTGATGCCGATGTGGGGGGCGTGGTGGATGAGGTTTTGGCGGACGGTTCCGCCGCAGCCATACATGGCGATGCCCGGGGCGTAGGTGCGTTGGAAGCGGGCGTAGTGGTGGATTTCGTTTCCGGCGACGAGATTCTTCGAAGGAGTCAGGCTTTTGCGGTCGCCTCCGTTGACGGTGATGCCGCCTTGGCCGAGCTGCGAGAGCTCGTTGCCCAGAGCCTGGAGCTGCTCGCCGTGCAGGGAAATGGCCGTGCCGGCGAGGTGGCTGAAGTGGCAGTTTTCGATGCGCAGATGACTGGACTGGCGGGCGGTGAGGCCGGGGCCGTGGTTGTAGCGGAGGTGGAGGCCCTCGAAGGCCAGGTGACTGGCGTGGTGGGCTTCGATCAGGGAATGGCTCTGGGTGGCGAGAATGATCTGGCTATCGGCGAGGTTCTTCTTGGGATAGTAGTAAAGTTGGCGCTGGGAGCGGTCGAGATACCACTCGCCGGCTTGATCGAGCTCTTCAAGGAGGTTTTCGGCGAAGAAACGGCGCTTTTTGTCGCCCCAAGTGCCATTCATGAGGCCGTAGCTGTGGGGCTTGGCGAGGGTGATGGCTTTTTGCGCGGGGTCGTAGGAAGCGATTTTGATGACCTCGTCATACCAATCGTGGGTCCAGTAGCCTTTGAGCCAAACGCCTTCGGCGAGGTTCCAGCGGGTGGGTCGGGGGTCGCCAAAGACGAAGACGCCGGGGCGGGCTTTCTGCTTGGCGGGATCTTCGGAGTCGGGATGGGCCAGACCTTTGTCGATGACCTTGGTGAAGCCCGTCCAGCCGCCCTCGGGAGCGTCGGCATTCGGCCAGCGGGCGAGCGTCATGGCCTCTCCATCGACATAGAGCCAGGGCGCGGGCGGACGGTTCCGGTAGGCCTCGGGGAAGGAGGGGAGCTTGTCGGGGAGGAGTCCGGCGAGGTCGATGACGCGGACGTGCGCGCGGGCGGCTTCCGGTAAGCGCTGGAGCGTGGCCTCATCGCGAATGGGCTGGAATTGCGCTGCTGGCAGTTGGTGGCCACCGCGGAGTTCCACCGTGCCGGCTTGGTCGGCCTGGTAGATGATGGGCGCGGTGGCTTTTCCGCTGTCTTGTTGTTCCAGCTTGAAGCTTTGGTTCAGACGATAAACGCCGGGGAGGAGCTTCACACGGGTGGCTTGGTCGCCGGGCAAACGGCCTTCGGTGCGGGCCTGGCGGAGGTGGTCGCGCACCGCTTCAAGAGAGGGAAAGGGCGCTTCGCGGGTGCCGCTGCCATCGGGGTGGGTGCCGGGGGAGACGTAGAGCTCAAGGGCGCAGAGCGAACTACCGAGGGCGAGGAATGATACGAGGCTTTTGAGACTGAAGGACATGGCGCGGGGTCTGAGTTTGAGTGGCTCATAATAAGGAGGAGAGGGGGTGTTCTTTCAGGAAGTTTGCTTTTTTTAGTTCAGGGCTGTTTCGGGGTGAAGGGGTTTGTTCTTTCTGTGAAGATGTCTGCTTTTGTTTGAGCGCGGATTACAAAATAGATACGTTTTTTCTTGAACGAGGAGAGGAGTTTGTTAGTTTGCTCATTGGTTTGATTTGTTGAGATGAAAGTGCGCAAGATTCATTTAGCTCGGAATAAGAAAGGTTTCGCATTGATTGTCACGGTGAACCTGCTTCTCCTGCTGGCGGTGGTCATCATCTCCTTTTTATCTTTGGGGATGGTGACTGTGCGTTCCGCGTCTCTGGCGGAAAAGGAGGCTGTGGCAAAGGCCAACGCCCGTTTGGCCCTGACTCTGGCCTTGGGAAAACTCCAGCAGGTGGCGGGTCCGGACACACGGGTAACGGCTCGCGCGGATTTGTTGGACGAGAATCACCCCTATCTCACGGGTGTTTGGCGGAGTTGGGAAGGGACGGATCATGACGGAAGTGGTCGCCCGGTGTCGCCCGGAGATTATGAGAGTCAGAAAGAAGACCGCTTCCTCTCCTGGCTGGTTTCCAGTGAGCGGACGGACCAGGTGGGCGACGTTCCCGATACCGTGGCTGGTCCGGGAAAGGTGACCTTGCTTGGCGAGGGATCGGTGGCGGACGAGGAGGGCGAAATTCACCTGCAGGGGCGGCCGGTCAGTGCCTCCGGTGAGCAGGGTGAGCTGGCGTGGTGGATTGGGGGGGAGAATCAAAAGGCGCGCTTGCCCCGCCCCCGTGCTCCGGAGGAAGATGATGCAGCGGCTTGGGCGCAGCGGCGGCAATCGCATGCCACGGCTGATCCGGAAACTTTCGGTCTGAGCGCGGTGCTGGCGGATCCGGCCTTGGCGGAGAAAGCGGAGAGCTTGCGAACGGCGGATTTTCTGGGCTCGGCGGGCGCGGAAGTGGCGCGTGAGTCTTATCATGAACTGAGTGCGACTTCGGTGGGCTTGCTGACGAATGTAGCGACTGGTGGCTGGCGGAAGGATTTGTCTCTCTTGACGGAGAAATGGGATGAGCTCGATCAGGTCGGCTTGGAGCTCTTCCAAGTAGAACCGGGAAATCACTCGAGCTCCACACGGCCCTCGGCGGCGAATTTCCGCGCCAGCCGCTCCATCCTGTATCCCTGGGGCGAGTATCGTGCGGGATCGGGCGATGTGGGCATTTATCAACACGGACCGGTGGCGAGCTGGGCGAACTTGGTCGATTTTGCCACGACCTACCGTCGCGTGTCGGGCTCGTCGGCGAGTGGCCTGTCGCTCGCGCCTCATTCGGTGCATCTGGAGGGGAGTCGCTATGATTTTCTGCACAAAGTGCGGGTCATTCCGGTCATCGCCCGCGTGCAGTGGGTGTATTCTCATTATGCGGGTCCGGCTCCGACGCCAAGCGGGCAGAGCGGGAGTTTTTACGAGGCCCGTCTTTTGCTCACTCCGGTCGTGACTTTGTGGAATCCGTATAACGTGGAACTCAATTTCACGCAGACTCCTCTGCGCTTCCGCAGCCCGAAACCACTCCCTTCCGCCTTGCTCTATCAGGTGGGG
>JBNNED010000072.1:0-3284 GCA_050285825.1 Verrucomicrobiales bacterium
AAGCTACTGAGAGCTAGTGGGCTGATCGACTTGGTGTCTCTCGCGGGCTGCCGTGTCGCGGCTGCGGGGCAACTCTACTCAAAATCCGCCTCAGGTCAACACCTTTCGACACGTTTTTTAGAACTTTCTACACCAATACCCAAAAATCCCTATAACTACGGGAAAAATGGAGCCTGAAAAAAATCGCCCAAAACGCGTCGCGTGTCGAAATCGCTGCAAATCCTCAGTCAAATCCGCACTTCAATGCCCAAAATCGGCCAATCATGAGCCTCATTAAGCTCATAGGATGCCAAGATCGTGCTCCGATTCAGCCCCGGAGCTTCTCAACAAGGCGCAGAGCCTGCCGATTGGCCTCCACTTCATGAACCCGGTGCACGCGCGCGCCCTGCTCGTGAGTCCAGGCGGTGAGGGCGAGCGTTCCCCAACTGCGCGCCTCCTCACTCCCTTCACCGATGAGGGCGGGGATGAGCGATTTACGAGAGATGCCTATTAGCAAGGGGCGACCAGCCACCTGCAGCTCCGGCAGCCCTTTTAAGAGCGCGAGGTTGTGCTCCAGACTCTTGCCGAAGCCGATGCCGGGATCAAAGCAGATCCGCCCGGCCGCGATGCCCGCCGCCTGCAAGGTCCCATAACGTTCTTCAAAGAAGGCCCGCACTTCCGCCACCACGTCTTGATAAGAGGGCTCCCGCTGCATCGTGCGCGGATCACCCTGCATGTGCATGACCACGACCCCGCAATCCGCAGCCGCACACACTTCCACCATGCGCTCATCCCGCAGCCCGCAAACGTCGTTCACGACACAAGCTCCCGCCGCCAAAGCCGCTCGCGCCACTTCCGCCTTCGAGCTATCGACCGAGACGCGCACGCCGGCCGCCGCCAGCGCCTCCACCACCGGCACCACGCGCGCCCGCTCCTCCTCTTCCGTCACGGCTTGCGCCCCCGGTCGCGTACTCTCTCCGCCCACATCAATAAAATCCGCCCCTTCCCGCCACATCGCCAGGCCATGCGCCACGGCCCGCTCCCGCTCATGGAAGCGACCACCATCGGAAAAGGAGTCCGGCGTGGCATTGAGAATGCCCATGACCAGCGACTGCTTCTCCAGCTCAAAGCTTTCCGCCCCGATATCCCATTGCCCTGCCATTTCCGTGATTGCGCTCTGCGCCACCAGCCTTATCATAGTGACACCATGGCTAGCGAATTGAAAAAATTTCTCCTCGTTCTCGGCATCCTCGCCCCCCTGGCCCTCCCCGCCCAGAACAACAACGAGATGTGGGAGAGCAAAGGCCCCCACGTCCGCATCAAGCGCAACGACAAAGACGGCACCTACGTCGAGTTCAAGCGCGACCCCGAAGACCGCAAGCTCATCAAGACGACCAAGGACGCCAACGGCAAGATCCTCATGTCCGCCCTTTACTACCGGAATGACAAAGGCTTCCTCACCTCCGGCGACATCCGGGACGCCCACGGCACCTCCCTCTTCCGCGTCCGCTACGGCTACAGCGCCAAAAACGGCCAGCTCATCGCCGAAGAGATGTTCGATAACCAGGTCAAACGCTTCTTCCCCGGCACCCGCAAGGAAATGCCCCTGCGCCGCATCTATTACTTCTACGACGCCCAGGGAAACCAATCGCGCGCCCTCTCCCTCGTCCCCCGCAAGGGCAAGATGGCTGAAGAGATCTACGACCCCGAGAACTCCACCCGCCCCGACCAAAACCCCTTCGATTTGGAAAAACAACAACAAGGGAACTGATCGCAAGTTCTCAGTTGCCAGTTCCCACTTCCGAGTTCCTCCTTCCCAGCTCCGCCTTCTCAACGTGACACCCGAGCGCTTCCTCTACCTTCTTCTCTTCACCGCCACCCTCGCCGGTGCCGCCCTCCACCACCGCTTCGGCCAAACCCCCGGCTCTGAGGCCGCGCTCGCCACAGTCCCGCCGAACCCCGCCCCACCCGCCCGCGCCGGCACGGGGCCCGACCTCCTCCAGCCCGTTCCGGAAAAGCTTCTCGACTTCGTCCGGCAGGATCTCGGTCTCCCGCCCGCCGCCCACTTCCCCCGCCTCAAACTCGTCTCCCCCGACGAAATCCGCAACGCCACCGAGCGCCACCTGCACTTCATCTACGGCCCCGAAGGACTCGCCGCCCAGGAAGCCCTCTGGCAAAGCCTCCGCCTCCTGCGCCCCGGCGATTCCCTCCAGGCCTCCTGGCTCAACCTCATTCTCAATGGCGAGTTCGGCCTCTATGATTTCGCCAGCGACACCATCCTCCTCCCCGCCCACCTCGACCTCAGCGACCCCACCCAGCAGAGCATCCTCGTCCGCCTCCTCACCTACCAACGCCTCGCCCGCCTGCGCCCTCCCTCAAGGAGCGTAGGCGTCCCGCCTGCTTCCATAGACGCCTACCGCGCTTGGCACGCCCTCGCCATGGGCACCGCTTACGACACCGAAAAGCGTTTCCGCCAAAAACTCGCCCTCAACCCCGAAAGCTCGGACTCCCCCGCCACCCTGCGCGACTCCCTCCTCCTCTCCTTCAGCCCCGCCTTCCAAAACCTCGCCAACCTGCCCCTCATCGAAGGTCGCCAAGTCTCCAACGCCGCCTACCTCGCCAGTCGTTCAGAGTTCTCCGCCCTTCTCACCAATCCGCCCGCCAGCACCCTCGCCCTCCTCAAACTCAGCGCGACCAACGAGAGCGATGAGAATGAAAAGGGCGAAAAGAACGAAAACGCCGCTTCGCCCGCAAGTCCCGAGCTCTCCCCGAACCCCGAGCCCCCCGCAGGCGACGGCTTCCCGGACGCTCTCGGGGCCTTCGGACTGCGCCTTCTCCTCGATCCCGAAATCGGCCTGCAAGCTTCCACCGAGCTCAGCCGGCATTGGCGCGGCGACCGCCTCCAGCTCACGAGCGACAAACTCACCCTGCGCCTCCGCCTTTCTTCCCCCGCATCCGCCAATCGCGTCCGGGATGAGCTTCAAAAAATCTTCCCCGAAGCCGCCCTGGAGCTGGCCGACACAGAGCTCGCCCTCACCCTTCCCCTCCCGGCAGACCCGAACGCCCACCAGCCATGACCTGCAAGAAAATCATCTTCACCGGTCGCGTCCAGGGCGTGGGATTCCGTTACCAAACGAAGCAGCTCGCCCTCGGCTTCGACCTCACCGGCACCGTGCGGAACCTCCCCGACGGCAGCGTCGAACTCATCATCGCGGGCGAAGCGCCGGAACTCGCCGACTTCCTCCACGAACTTTGCGAGGAATCCGAGCTCGCCCACCACATCAAAGACCGGCACCTCCGCGAAA
>JBNNED010000073.1:0-7132 GCA_050285825.1 Verrucomicrobiales bacterium
GAGAATTTGCTGAAAGAGGCGGGATTCGCGCCGGGAAGTCTGGAAAAACTCGAGTTTTTGGCCAGCAGCCATATTTTGGCGAACCCGACGGCACAAGCCAGCAAAGTCGTCTTCGCGGGAGCCGGTTTTGCGGAAAAACGCGGCACATATGTCAACGTGACCGGGCGATTGCAGCGGGCGAATCAAGCGATTCTGCCACCGGGCGAAGCGCGGGAAGACTGGGAGACGCTGGGGGCGATCCTGGCGGGTCTGAACAAGGACTTCACGCAGCCAGCCGGACTCGACAGCGTGCTGAATCAACTTTGCGACGAAGTGCCGGCCTTCTCCGGACAGAGCTGGGGTCGCATCGGCGACCAAGGCGTGGTGATTTCCGAAACGGGCGAAAAAATTCCGCTCATTGAACAGGAAAAAGCCCGTGTCGCCCAAGGACAAATCGTCGGATGACGCTCACCGCCCACTGCTAACTTTCAACTGTTAACTCAACCATGGACTGGCCAATTCTCATCTCCATCGCCTTGAAAATCGGGATCATTCTCGGGGTGGTGCTCACGTTCGTCGCCTATTCGGTTTACGCGGAGCGACGTTTTTCCGCGATCATCCAGGATCGGGTCGGACCGAACCGCACCGGCATTCCCCTGAGTATTCTCGGCTTCAAAAAAGACCTCGCCTTGCCTCTGGGGGGACTCACGCAGCCCATCGCAGACGGCCTGAAGTTCATCCTGAAGGAAGATTTCGTGCCCGCGCACGTGCGCAAAGGCTTTTTCTGGCTGGCTCCCTGTTTGACGATGGTTCCCGCCCTCATCACGGTCGCGGTCGTGCCTTTCGGGAGCCCGATGCAGATCGGCGAGCGGGTCATTCCCATGGCCATCGCGGATATCAACGTCGGCCCGCTCTTCGTCTTCGCCATCGCCTCGCTCTCGGTTTACGGAATCACCATCGCAGGCTGGGCCTCGAACTCGAAATACCCCTTTTTCGGTGGCGTGCGCTCCTGTGCGCAGATGATCTCCTACGAGATCGCCCTCGGGCTCTCGATCATCCCCGTGCTCATGATTTTCAGTGACTTGCACCTGGGTCACATCGTGCAATATCAATCGGAAAACGGCTGGTTGCTCCTGCCCATGTGGGGGGAAGGCTGGAGCTTGGAACGCTGGATCATGCTGGTGCCCCTGACCATTTCTTTCTTCATCTTCACGACCTCGATTTTTGCGGAAACCAACCGCATGCCCTTCGATTTGCCGGAATGTGAAACGGAGCTCGTCGGGGGGTATCACACCGAGTATTCTTCGATGAAATTCGCCCTCTTCTTCCTCGGGGAATACGCCGCCATGATCATCGGCTCGTCCCTGATCGTGACCCTGTTCTTCGGCGGCTGGTCGCTGCCCTTCGGGCTCGATCAAGCGCTGCCGACCGGCGCCTGGTGGGTCAGCCTGCTGCATGTCGGGGTCTTCCTCGCTAAAGTCACGGCCTTCATCCTCTTCTTCATTCTCATCCGCTGGACGGTGCCTCGCTTCCGCTACGACCAGCTCATGAGACTCGGCTGGGTTGTCTTCTTTGAAGCCGCTTTCATTAACATCTTCATCGCGGCCCTCATCCTCGCGGCCTTCACTCCGGGTTTTCCCGTTTGGATGACCGCCCTGAGCGCGGCCGGACTCGCCGTCATCACCTACCTCCTCATCCTCGTCGCCAAAACGACCAACACCAAAACGACCGCCCCGCGCATGGGTCAGGTGTGAGCTGTCATCACAACCCGTGAAATCTGCGGTGAACCCCACTTTCTAACATGGCCATCATCAAACTTGAACGACCCAAACTGAGTTCCGGAGAGAAAATCTACTTCGGCGCGATTTTCAAAGGGATGCTCATCACCTTGCGCCACGCCTGGAACTCTCTGCGCGGCAAAGCGAGGGGAGGGGAGTCGCTGGCTTCCTCCGGTCTCGGCGTGACCATGCAGTATCCCGAACAAAAATGGGACGAGCACCTGCCCGAACACTACCGCGGCGTGCCGGCCCTGGTCACCGACGAACAGGATCGCGAGCGCTGCGTCTCCTGCCAGTTGTGCGAGTTCATTTGCCCGCCGAAAGCGATCAAGATCATCCCGGGCGAGATTCCCACCACGGACGAATGGGCCAAGGTCGAGAAACGCCCGAAGGAGTTCGATATCGACATGATCCGCTGCATTTACTGCGGCATGTGCGAGGAGGTTTGCCCGGAACAAGCGATCTTCCTGCGCAAAGACTACGCTGTCACCGGCACGAGCCGCGCGGACATGGTTCACGATAAAAAACGCCTCTACGAAATCGGCGGCAAACGCGTCGGCCTCGTCAATAAATGGAATGAGGTGAAGTAAATCTAAGCCCTCAGTTTCCAGTTCACAGTTAACAGTTGAGATCATGCCCAGCCTATTTTTCTATCTCTTTGCCGCTTTATCTGTCGCAGGTGCGGTGGCCTTGGTGGCTTTTAAAAACCCGGTGAGCTCCGCGCTCTCGATGGTGGCTTCCTTCGTTGGTTTGGCCGCCCTTTTCATCGGATTGAACGCCTACTTCGTCGGGATCGTCCAGATTCTCGTCTATGCGGGTGCGATCATGGTGCTTTTCCTCTTCATCATCATGCTTCTTGATCTGAAGGAAGAAAAGAACAAGGCCGGCTTGAAAATCCCGGCACTCGTCGCCGGGGTCGTTCTCCCACTGCTCTTCGTCGTGCAAATCTACGCCGTGCTGGACCAATCGCAGAACGAATCCTTCCCCGCGCTCGACTTTAAAAAAGCGGCGGAAGCCCAGGCCATCAGCGTTGAGGGCAAACCGGAGAGTCGGGGAGCCATTTCCGACAGCCTGGCGAAAAAACAACTGCCCGACGCCAACCTCATCGGCAAAACCCTCTTCGGCTCGAGGGCGGGCAGCGACCAGGGATACAATTTCCCCATCCAAATCATCGGCGTCCTCCTCCTCGTCTCAACCGTTGGCGTGATTGTTCTCTCGAAGCGCACGACGACGCAAAAATCCACTCCTGAAGCTCCTCAAGACTAAATCTCATGGCGACTCTCAACGAATATCTCTTCGTCTCCGGCCTCCTCTTTGCCATCGGCCTGGCGGGGGTGCTGCTCCGACGCAACATCATCGTCATTTTCATGTGTTTGGAAATGATGCTGGCAGCGGCAAACCTCACCCTCGTGGCTTTTTCCCGGGCGCAGGTCGCGGAGGGGCTTCCCGACTACAACGGGCAGGTCTTCGTCTTCTTCATCATCACCGTGGCGGCTGCCGAAGTGGCCGTCGGCCTCGCCATCATCGTCGCCCTCTACCGCTCGCGGCAGACCATCGACGTCGATCAACTCACTTCCATGCGCGGATAAGCACTCAATTTTTCCCCTGAACATCAGATGCAAAGCCTTTCCTGGATTCTCCTCGGACTTCCGCTCCTCACGGCGGCGGTGATTCATTTCATCCTGCCGAAAAGACACCACAGCGCCGCCATTCTCGCCACCGCTTCGGCCGGGGCGACCCTCGTGCTGGCGTCCATCCTCCTCGCGGGAGGCGACACCCAAGCGGCTTTCGCCTGGGCCACGGTCGGTGATTTCAAACTCGAAATCGGCCTGCACCTCGACAAAATGGCGCGGGGCATGATGATCGTCGTGACGGGCATCGGCTTCCTCGTTCACCTCTTCTCCCTCGGCTATATGAAGGACGATGAATGGAAGGCGCGCTACTTCTGCGGGCTCTCCCTCTTCATGTTCTCGATGACCGGCATCGTGCTGGCGAGCAACTTCATCATGATGTTCATCTTCTGGGAGTTGGTGGGCCTCAGCTCCTTCCTCCTCATCGGCCACTGGTATCATAAAGACAGCGCGGCCGACGCAGCCAAAAAAGCCTTCCTCACCAATCGCATCGGCGACTTCGGTTTCATGATCGGCATTCTCCTGCTCTGGGGCATCTCCGGTTCCTTCACCTTCGCCGGCCTCCACGAATGGGCTCTCGGTAAGCCGGAAATCATCCCGCTCCTTGGAGCCGCCGTGCTCTGCATCTTCGCCGGAGCCGTCGGGAAATCCGCCCAGGCACCGCTCCACGTCTGGCTCCCCGACGCCATGGAAGGCCCCACGCCCGTTTCCGCCCTCATCCACGCCGCCACCATGGTCGCAGCGGGCGTTTACATGATGGCGCGCCTCTACCTCTCGCTCGACATCGGTCACGGCGAGCACCACCTCATCTACCTGCCCGATTTCGCACCCACGACCATCGCCTGGATCGGCGGGATCACCTCGCTTCTCGCCGCCCTCATGGCTACCCAGCAGGACGACATCAAAAAAATCCTCGCTTACTCGACCCTCTCCCAGCTCGGCTACATGGTCATGGCTGTCGGCCTGCTCAACCACGAGGCCGGCATGTTCCACCTCTTCACCCACGCCTGGTTCAAGGCCCTGCTCTTCCTCGGTTCCGGAGCTCTCATCTACGCCTGCCACCACCAGCAGAACATCTGGAAAATGGGCGGTCTCTTCCGCAAAATGCCCATCACGGCCATCACCTTTGCCATCGGCACCCTCGCCCTCTGCGGCTTTCCCATCTTCACCGCCGGTTTCTGGTCGAAAGAGCAAATCCTCGAAGCCGCTCTCCACGCCGAGAACTACCCGCTCTTCATCATCGCCTCGCTCGTGGCCTGTTTGACGACTTTTTATATGTTCCGTCTCTTCTTCATCGTCTTCTTCGGTAAAAACCGCAGTGCCGATGCCGACCACGCCCATGAAGTCGGCGTTCTCATGTGGCTTCCCCTCGTCATTCTCGCCATTCCGGCCATCATCGCGGGTTATCCCTTCTTTGCGAAGGCGTTCTCGCCGCTCTATCACCACCATGAGCTGAGCTTCGGGCCCGCCTTCTTCGCCTCCATCACGGCCTTCCTCATCGGCCTCACTCTCTCCTTCAAGCTCTACTTTGGCAAAGAAAAAGACCCCTTGGCGGACAAAGGAATCTTCAAGGTCTTCCGAAACAAGTTCTACATCGACGAGCTTTACGCCAGGATCGTGGCCTACGGACAAGACCTCCTCGCCGCCATCGTCCACTTCTTCGATGAATTCCTCATCAACGGCCTCCTCGTCGGCGGCCTCTCCCGTGCCACCTCGGGCATCGGCCAGTGGTTCACCCGCCTCCAGTCCGGCAACCTCCAGTCCTACGCCTACCTCTTCGGCGGCGGGGTGATTTTGGTGATTTTCTTTACAGTTTTCCTTTAATCTCAACTGCCCAACTTCATGCTACTTGCTCTGATCATTCTTCCGCTCGCCGCTGTGATCGGCATACTCCTCGGTGCTCCGGCCAAACGGACGGCCCAAGGCATCGCCGGTCTCATGCTCATTCTCGCGCTTGTCACGGCTGGCACCTGGTCGCCCGACGCTTGGCAGATCTCCATTCCCATGCTGGCGAAGCCCAACATCGCCCTCGCGCTGGGACTCCCGGACGGCCTTTCCGTCATCATGATGCTCCTCAGCGTCCTCGTTCTTTTCGCCGCCACGATGAGCGGGAAAGCTCCAGAAGGACGGGAAAAAATGTGGTATTCCTCCGCCCTTCTCATCGGCACCGGAGCCCTCGGGGCGTTTCTCTCGCTTGATCTCTTCTTCTTCTACGCCTTCCACGAGCTGGCTCTCATTCCCACCTTCCTCATGATCGGCATCCTCGGTCGCGGCGAGCGCAAGGAAGCCGCTTGGAAAGTCACCATCTACCTAGCCTTCGGTTCCATCATCCTCCTCGCCGGACTCGTTTGGCTCGTCGGAGCCAGCGGCGCGCAGAGCTTCCTCTTCCAGGACATTCTCGCCGGTCAAATCGATCCCGCCGCGCAAAAAGGCATCGCGCTGCTTCTCATCATCGGCTTCGGCACCCTCGTCTCCCTCGTGCCCTTCCACTCCTGGGCCGCGCCCGCCTACGCCTCCGCACCTACGCCCGTGGCCATGCTGCATGCCGGGGTCCTGAAAAAATTCGGCCTCTACGGCCTTATCCGCCTTTACCCCGCCGTCAGCGAAGGCCTCCAGCAATGGCTCTGCCTCCTCATCGTCCTCCTTCTCGCCAACATCATCTGGGTGGGCTTCGTGACCATCAACCAGAAGCGACTCGACGGCATGTTGGCCAACTCCTCCGTCATGCACATGGGCGACATTTTCCTCGCCATCGCGGCCCTCATCGCCGCCGGTGAGGCTGGTAACGACCTCGCCATCCCCGCCGCGACCCTCCTTATGTTCGCCCACGGCATTTCCATCGCCCTCCTCTTCGCCCTCACCGACAAAGTCGAAACCGCGACCGGCAGCCTCGAACTGCACGAGCTCGGTGGCCTCGCCAAAAAAGCGCCTCAACTCGCCTTCCTCTTCGGCTTCGGCGGCATGGCCTCCATCGGCTTGCCGGGACTGGCCAACTTCTCCGGCGAAGTCCTCGTCTTCCTCTCCGGCTTCCGGAACTGGAGTGGGGGAGAGCTCGGCCCCGTCCAGATTGCCACCATCATCGCCCTCTGGGGCGTCGTCATGAGTGCCGTTTACATGCTGCGCGCCTTCCGCAAGACCTTCCAGGGCCCGAGCGTCAGCCTCACCGAAAAAGCGGGCGATCTCAGTTGCGCCGAGAAAATCCCGGCCCTTCTCCTCGCCCTGGCCCTCCTCATCGCGGGACTTTACCCGAACTCCCTGCTGCGCTTCTTCCCCGAGCCCGAGACCCAGCCCACGGAGACCGCCCGCATCGCCCAAAACTAACTTCCATCACCACCGCACCTCGACCCCATGCCCGCTTACCTACTTGAAGCCTTCATCGTCCTCGTCGGACTGGTTCTCCTGCTTCTCGAAGCCTTCGTGCCGCAGCAGGACAAAAGCAAAATCGCCTGGTCGGCCTTTCTCGCCGTCGTTTTTGCCCTCGTCCTCTTCGTCTTCATCGACGGCCCCAGTGAGGACAACGCCGAGATCGCCCGTTACTACGCCTGGGATGGCATCGCGCAGTTTTTCAAAGGCTTCGCTCTCTTCGCCACCGCGCTGACCCTGCTTCTCGCCATCGATTACCGCAAAACCCTCGCCCGCTACACCGCCAACCCGGATTCCGAGGACGGTACGGGGGAGTTCTACCCGCTCATCCTCTTCGCCTGTGCGGGTATGATGTGGATGGCCTCCGCGCGTGATCTCGTC
>JBNNED010000074.1:0-3906 GCA_050285825.1 Verrucomicrobiales bacterium
AAGGCGGAGGCTCGTCAGCGCCTCTCCACGATCAAACCCCGCACACTCGGCCAAGCCTCCCGCATCTCCGGCATCACCCCCGCCGACGTTTCCCTCCTCATAATCTGGCTGGAGAAAAAGGGAAAAAAGAAGCGGCCCGAATGAGCCGCTGCTAGAGAAGAGGGAAGGGGACAAATTCAGTTTTTCGCTTTCAAGAGATCGCGAATCTCTTCGAGAAGAACTTCCTGCTTGGGAGGCGCTTCGGGTGCTTTTTCCTCTTCCTCATCTTTCTTCTGCATGGCTACGAGAGCCTTTTTGACGACGATGAAGACGGCGAAGGCCAGCAACACGAAGGCGATCAGATCGGTGATGAACTGACCATAGCCCAGCACAGGAGCACCCGCCTCGAGGGCCTTGGCGTAGGAATCATACTCGGTCTGACTGAGGTTGATGTACATTTCGGTAAAGTTAATGCCTCCCGTAATTTTACCGAGAATGGGCATGAACACGTTATCGACAAGCGACTTCACGACGGTTCCGAAGGCACCGCCGATGATGATCCCGACGGCCATATCGATGAGATTACCCTTGAAGGCAAATTCTTTGAATTCTTTCAGCATAATTTTTAATTTGTGGTTGGTGATTCCAGAAAAAGAATCGTTCTAATTGACCACAGTTCAGCGCCTTTTGTCACTAAAAAAGAAAGGAGGCGCCGACTTGCCAAATTACGGAGCCGCGTTATGATATGAGTTGTGATGAAAGTTCTTCTTGCTGCGACCCTCCTCTTCTCTGCGCTCTCGCTCCCCGGCCAGGACTGGCCTCAATATCTCGGCCCGCATGCCAACGGCTTGACCGAAGGACGGATCCACAGCGATTGGCAGGCGCAGGCCCCCAAGGAGCTCTGGCGCAAACAAATCGGCAACGGTTGCGGCAGCTTCGCCATTGCCCACGGGCGGGCGCTCACGATTGGGAACGAGGGTGATGCCGACACGCTCTGGTGCCTCGATGCGAAAACGGGAGAAGTCGTATGGAAACACAGTTACCCGGAGCCGCTCGACCCGAAGATGTATGCGGGAGGTGCGAACGCCACTCCGCTCGTCGCTTACAAGCACGTTTATGTCTTATCGAAGAGCGGTCGCCTCGCGTGCTACCGGCTCGCGGACGGCGAGCTCATCTGGGAAAAACATTACGAGGATGACTTCAAAGGCAAAGCTCCGGACTGGGGTTACTCCGCGTCTCCCGTCATTTACAATAAGCAATTGCTCATCAGTCCCTGCTCGCGCGAGACTTCGCTCATGGCGCTGAATCCGGCCACCGGTGAGACGCTGTGGGCCAATTCCTTCCGCGCCCGCCCGGGCTACGCCGCACCGGTGATCACGAAACACAAGGGCAGGGATTGTGCTCTCGTCTTCCACGGGCGGCGCCTGGTGGGCTACGACCTGGAGGCGAAAGGCGAGGTCATGTTCGAGCAGCTCTGGCGCACGAGTTATGACATCAACGCGAGCAACCCCCATTATCTCGACGAAAAAGTCTTCTTTGCTTCCGGCTACGGCATGGGCTACGGCGTGATTTCAGTTGATAAAGCGCGGCCGAAAATCCTGCACAAAGAGCCGGACACCCGCCTCATTTTCCAGAACTCCCTTCTCGTCGATGGCAACATCATCGCGGTCTTCGGAGATAAAAATATCGATGCCGAATTGATCTCGATGGACATGGCCAGCGGGAAAATCAACTGGAAATCCGACATGCCCGGCACGCGGGGCTCCATCCTGCAAGTCGGTGAGAATCAACTCCTCATCCTCTCGGAAACAGGCGCACTCATCACGGGCAAGTACGATGCCAAAGGTTTCCAAAAAGAGGGCCAACTCGATATTTTACCTTCGCTTTGCTGGGCTCCGCTGGCCTATGCCGATGGCATGGTTTTTGCCCGCAACAACAAGGGCGAAGCGGTTTGTCTCGAGCTCTCGGCTCAGTGAAAGCGGACAGTTGGCGAAAAGAGATCAGAACACTTGGCACGCTCTGTGCTAGATCTTTTTTTGACCCACCCGCCGCGTCTCATTGTCCGTGCTCAGGCCGAGGTGGGCCACCCCCAAGCCAACCATCACTGCAGTGTTCCAGAATTATTTAAAGGAGAAGTTTTTCGATGAAATGTTCGCCGCCGAAGGAGGGGCGGTTTTCGATCATTACCGCGTGGTCAAAGAGCGATTCGATCGCCTGGACGAACCCTCCCTCACCGAGCTCCGTCAGCGGGTCAATACCGGCTTTCTAGAGCACGGAATTACCTTCACGGTATACAGCGACGAGGAGCAGGGGACCGAGCGGATTTTCCCCTTCGACCTCATTCCCCGTGTCATCCCGGCCGCGGAATGGCGCCAAATCGAGTATGGCCTGACGCAGCGCATCACGGCCCTGAATCTCTTCCTCCACGATATTTACCACGAGGGCGCCATCATCAAGGATGGCATCATTCCGGAGGAAATCGTCAAATCTGCGGCCCACTACCGGCCGGAAATGCAGGGGATCGACGTTCCGGGCAATGTTTACATGCACATTTGTGGCTCGGACATGATCCGGGATGGCGATGGCAAATACCTCGTCCTCGAAGACAACGGTCGCTGCCCTTCCGGCGTTTCTTACCTCCTCGAGAACCGCGAGGCGATGAAGCGCGCCTTTCCCAAACTTTACCGCAAAAGCGGCGTGCGCCCGGTCGACCACTACCCCGAGCTCTTGCTGGAAACCCTGCAATATCTCTCGCCCCGCACCGGCCAAACCCCCGTCTGCGTGCTCCTGACACCCGGCGTTTATAACAGCGCCTACTTCGAGCACACCTTCCTCGCGCGAAAAATGGGCATCGAAATCGTCGAAGGACGCGATCTCGTCGCCCGCGACGGCTTCATCTACATGCGCACGACGAAAGGGCTGGTCCAGGTCGATGTCATTTACCGGCGCCTCGACGATGACTTTCTCGATCCCACCGTCTTCCGCAAAGACTCCGTGCTCGGCGTGCCCGGGCTGATGGAGGCTTACCTGCGGGGGAACGTCACCCTCGCCAACGACGTCGGCACGGGCGTGGCCGACGACAAAGTGACTTACGCCTACGTGCCGGAGATGATCCGCTACTATCTGGGCGAGGATCCGATCCTGGAAAACGTCCCGACTTATCTCGCCTGGCGGGAAAAAGACCTCTCGCACATCCTCGCGAACCTCCCCGATCTCGTCGTCAAGGCCGCCAACGAATCCGGCGGCTACGGCATGCTCATGGGACCGAGCTCGACGGCGGCCGAACGCGAAGAATTCGCCCGCCGCATCAAGGCCAATCCCCGAAACTACATCGCCCAACCTGTCGTTTCCCTCTCGCGGCACCCGACGCTTTGTGAGGACGACCGACCGGAAGGGCGCCACGTTGATCTCCGGCCCTTCGCTCTCTACGGCGAAAAAATCAAAATCATCCCCGGAGGGCTCACCCGAGTGGCCCTGCGCAAAGGCTCGCTCGTCGTCAATTCCTCCCAGGGCTGCGGCAGCAAAGACACCTGGGTTCTTCATAAATAAGCCTCAAATTTCCTCTTTTTATGTTATCCAGAGTTGCCGACAGTTTATATTGGCTTAGTCGTTATATCGAACGGGCGGAAAATCTCGCCCGTCTCATCGAAGTGAGCGACCAGGACTCGCTCGATTCCGCCAGTCACGAAGATCATTTCGCCGCCGTCCTGCGCGTGCTCGACGCCGGTGCGCTCTACGCCAAAGCCACGGAAGGCGAGAAAGGGGAGTCGCTCGAGATCGGGCACTTCCTCGCCTTTTCCGAGAAAAATCCGGACTCCATCCGGGCTTGCATCGGCCACGCCCGTGAGAACGCCCGCATGGTGCGCGATCAGATTTCCGAGGAAATGTGGTTGGAACTCAATCGCTTCCACCTCTTCATCAAGTCGG
>JBNNED010000075.1:0-7681 GCA_050285825.1 Verrucomicrobiales bacterium
GGCTCAGGACGAGGTTCTTGCGGTCGTCGTTGACTTTGACGATCTTGAACTCGTAGATGTTACCGACGTATTCGTTGAGGTCTTTGGGCGGGATGATGTCGACTTGGGAACCGGGGAGGAAGGCCTCGACCCCGACGTTCACCATGAGACCACCTTTGACGGCGGCTTTGACTTTCCCTTTCACGAGACCACCGGCCTCGTAAACCTTCAAAATCTTTTCCCAGTTCTGCTTGTGAGCGGCTTTTTCTTTGGAAAGAACGACGATGCCCTCGTCATTTTCCAGCTTCTCCAAGAGGACTTCGACTTCGTCGCCCACTTCGATGTCTTCGTCTTCGAATTCGGAGACACTGATCGCGCCTTCGGACTTGTATCCGATGTCGACGACGACCACTTGGGGACGGATTTCAAGGATGATGCCATTGACAATCGATCCTTCTTTAAACTCGCGGAAGTTTGCTTCGATCAAGGCGTTGAGCTCTTGATTGGTGGTTTCCGCAACGCTTTCGTTACTCATTATATTTAGGTTAGTGTTTGGTTATTTGGTTCGTCAGCCAGCCGACAAAGCACCCCGAAATTCATCGCGATCCACCGGGGCACCATCCGGATCACCATGCCCTCACTACCACCAGCGGGCGGCGCGAGGGACGGCGAAACTAGCGAGAATCCCGCATTTGGCAAGCGAAATCGCCCGCGAATACCGCAAAAAACACATTGCTTCCGCCCCTCACTCCCCTAGTCTCGCGCTATGTTCATGCGACTCCTCCTCTGCTGTAGCCTTCTTCTCAGCCTTCTACCGGCGGCGGAGATCCCTGATGGCAAATGGAATGGCAAGCCCTGGCCGCGAGCTGAGTTGACCCGCAAAGCCGAGGCCGGCGACCCCCACGCCATGGCCGAATGGGCCTTCGACGCCTGGCTCATGAGTTCCGATTTGCCCTACGAACCGGAAAAAATCGTCTCCTACGCCCAACGCTCGGCCGCAGAAGGCTCGCTCCTCGGAAAAACGATGCTCGGAGTCTTCCAGCGGGAGGGTTTTTATCTGCCCATGAACGCCCCGGAGGGAGCCAAGCTCGTCATGGAAGCCGCCGCCGCCGGCCACCCGCATGCCATGCACCTACAGTCCCGCTACATGCTCCGCGGGATTTACGACGGCCAGCAGATCTCCGGAGTCCCTGCCGACCTGCCAGCCGCTCTCAAACTCCACCAGCAGGCCAAGAAACTCGGCGCTCTTGCCTCCGTCGATATAGAATGGCGCATGGCCATCTGGGGTGCGGATGGAGTCGTCGATATGGAAGCCGCTTACCGCGGGGCTCTCTTATCAATCGAGACGGGGCTTTCTAATGGAACTCTGGATAACTTAAATTTTGCCATTAGAGGCAAAAAACACCCCCTGCATGTCTTCTTGAAGCCCGAGGATATCAAATCCATCCAGGAGAAAATGAAAGAGGCTGCGGCTAAAGGACATGAGGGTCCCCGCTACCGAATTGAGACCATGAACCTCAGGAATATCAGTTTTTACAGGTCGGGTAGCAATTTCAACATCGGCTTCCCCGAGCTGCTCAAAGCAGCGAACGCTGGATTTTACCCTGCCAATTCCAGCACCCTCTTTCTGCTCCATCGGCGGACGTATCAAAAACGGGACACTCCGCTTCCTTTTGGATGTAGCGAAAATGGACTCAACGATTTTTTCCGCCACGTTTACGAAAATGGATGCTGGCAAGATACGGATTGGATCGCGTCAAACTATTTCGACTTCAAATCTGAAGAAGTCGCCCAAACTGGAAAAATCGATACTGCCATCATCGCCGACTTGCGCAGGCGCTTCCAGAACTCTGGAGACGCCGAATATATCTATATATTAGGCTATTATCTGGCCGCAGCTAACAGAACGCTGAAAGACGCTGAGACGGCAAGGCGGGCGCGAAATCTCTGCATCATGGCCAGCATCGACTATAAATATGCCAAATATCAGGCCTCGGTGATCTCACGATCGAATGAGTGCTTAGGAGAGGATCACATGATTACTTGGGCCGCCGCTTTAAAGGCGACGATCGAAGACCCGCCCGAACATTTTCACAGAGTTGTCCCCAAATGGTTCCACCACGCCAAAAAGACTTACCAAGACAAATACGAAAACCACTTTACGCCCGAACAGCGCGAGAAAGTCGATGCCCTCATCGCAGAGAATTACCCCACCGCCGACAAGTTCCGCCGGGCGGCTTACGAGGCCTTGCAAAAGAGCGGCGACATGCCCGCCGGGGTCCGCTTTGAAGACTACGACCGGCAACTCAGTGGCGGGGAACGGAAGCACGAAGACGAAGCCGCCCCCGCCGAGGAGGTTTTCCACGAAGCTTCACCCCCCTCCCCTTTCCTCCCGCAGACCAGCCTCATCGCCGACACCCGGACGGAGGTTCTCGGGCGTTATCTGGCTGGCGAGCCGCTCCAGGCGACGGACGTCCCGGCTCTCACCGCCCTCTTTCTCAGTGAATCCGAAGAACTGCGCCAACTCCTTGCCAGCGCTCCGGAAAGTGCGCGCCGCGCGGAAGTGACTCGTCTGCTTGAAGCCGTCACGGAACCCGATGAGGCGGAGCACGCCCTCGGCGCGGGTCTCGGCTGGTGGATCGTCATCAAAGACCGCCAACCGACCTCTCTACCCTTCATCTTTTTGCAGAAAAAAGACAGCCTCGCCAGCCGGAGCGGCTTGCTGGAAGGAGATGTCATCGACGCCTGCAACGGGCTTTCCCTCATCGGTCCCGAGTCCCGCAACCGCCTCACTCAAGTGATCCGGCTCTGGCCCGCGGAACTGCCCCTCGAGCTCTCGATCCGGCGGGCGAAAAAGCCCAAAGGAGCAAAAGATATGAGCGAACGCAGCGAGCGGAAAGCCATCACGATCCATTTTCAGTGAAACCGCAGGAGCTCGCGCTTGCGGTCTCGCCACAGCAAACCATTGACCACTGCGATGCGATGGCATAGAACGCTCGCGCCCGCATGTCTCAGCCCGCCACCAGCACCCCCGAACACGTCGCCATCATCATGGATGGCAACGGTCGCTGGGCGCGTGAACGCGGACTCCCCCGGAAAGCCGGACACCGCGCCGGAGCCGAATCCGTCCGCGAAGCCGTCGAGTTCTGCATATCCCGTGGCATCCGCACGCTCACCCTCTACGCTTTTTCCTCGGAAAACTGGTCGCGACCCGAGGCTGAAATCGAGGCCCTCATGCGCTTGCTGGAACGCTTTTTAAAGTCGAAAGCGGCGGAATTCCAACGGCAGAAGGTCCGCTTGCAAGTCATTGGCCAAATCGAGCGCCTGCCCGCTTCCTGCCAGGAAGAAATCGCGCGCACCATCGAAGCCACGGCTCGGAACGAGGCCCTCACCCTCGTCCTCGCCCTATCCTACGGCTCCCGCGAAGAGATCACAGCCGCGGCCCGTCGACTGGCCGAAAAAGCGGCGCGGGGCGAGCTCGATCCCGCCGAGATCGGACCCGCCGAGTTCGCCGGCGAGCTGGACACCGCGCAGCTTCCCGACCCCGATCTCCTCATCCGCACCTCGGGCGAAATGCGCCTCTCGAACTTTCTCCTCTGGCAATTGAGCTACGCGGAAATTGTCATTACCCCGAAGTATTGGCCCGATTTCAAGAAAAACGATTTTGACCTCGCCCTCACGGAATATCAACGACGCCACCGACGTTTCGGCGGGCTTTAATCCCCCCGCAAAGCATAGCACAGGTATGAGCGAACCCAGCGAAAACACCATTCTCCTCGTCGATCCCGATCTCGATTACCTCGAGTGGGCCACGAAGCATCTGCAGGGCGAAGGACTGAAAATCCTCCGCACCGACCGCGCGGACAAGGCCTTGAAAGTCATTGAGAAAGCCCCGGTCAACCTCGTCATCGCAGACCACCAGCTCGAGCCCTTCGATGGCCTGGAACTCCTCTCGAAAACGCGGGCCAGCTCGCCCGGCACCCTCGTCATCCTCACGGCGGGCTTCCCCACGACGAACCAGATCATCGAATCGACCCAGAAGGGCGCGCACGACGTGCTGCGCAAGGAATCCCTGCCCTTCGAGCTCCGTCACGTCGTAGAGTCCGCCCTGCGCAGCATCGAGCAACGCAGCCAGGCCATCTCCCCCGCCCCCCTAGCCGAGCGCCCGACCGGCAAGGTGGCCATCATCGGCGTTTCCCGCGCCCTGCAAGACGTCCTCAAAGTCGTCGGCCGCGTCGCCCACTCGGACGCCCCCGTGCTCGTCACCGGAGAAAGCGGCACCGGCAAGGAACTCGTCGCCCGCGCCGTGCACGACTACTCGCCGCGCCGCAACAACGAACTGCTCACCATCAACTGCGGGGCCATTCCCGACAACCTCCTCGAGTCCGAGCTCTTCGGTCACGAAAAAGGCTCCTTCACCGGAGCGATGGCCCGCCGGCAGGGCCGCTTCGAGCACGCCCACAACGGCACGCTCTTCCTTGACGAGGTCGGCGATCTCCCCGCCAGCGTCCAGGTCAAGCTCCTGCGCGTCCTCCAGGACGGCACATTCTCCCGCGTTGGCAGCAACGAAGTCCTAAAAACCGACGTCCGCATCGTCGCCGCGACGAACAAGGACCTCGCCGCCGAAGTCACCGCCGGGAACTTCCGCGAAGATCTTTATTACCGCTTGAACGTCATCGAAGTCCGCCTGCCCGCCCTGCGCGAGCGACCGGAAGACATCCCGCTCCTGGCCGAATTTTTCCTCGCCAATATCGCCCGCCGCTCCGGCATGGCACGCCTCCAGCTTTCCGGAGAAGCCGTGGAACGTCTGCAGCAATACAACTGGCCCGGCAACGTGCGCGAACTCGAAAACACGATCACCCGCGCCTGCGCCCTCGCCAGCAACGAGCTCCTTCTGCCCGAAGACATCCCCTTCGGCCGCACCCCCAAAGCCGACGCCGCCAGCCTCGGCGAGCTCTTCGACCAACTCATCGTCTCCGCTCAAAAAGAAGGACGGGATGCCATCGACTTCACCATCACCAAGCTCGTCGAACACGCTCTCGAGCAAAGCTCTGGCGACCACAAAGAGGCCGCCCGCGTCCTCGGCACCAGCCTCAACTCCCTCCGTAAAAAACTCCCCGGCGCATGAGCCTCACCTGCCTCGATCACCCCCTCGTTCACGACCGCCTCGCGCGCCTGCGGGCCGCCGGGTGCTCGTCCCCGGATTTCCGCCGTTATCTCGCGGAAATCGCCCCGCATCTGCTCATCACGGCCACGGCCAAGCTCGCCACCCGGCCAAATCGCGTGCAAACGCCCTTGGAAGAATGTGACGGGCGGGAAATCGCCCGCCCCCTCACCCTCGTCCCCATCCGGCGCGCCGGCCTCGCCCTCCTCGAGCCCATCCACCGCCTCATTCCCGAAGCCGCCGTGGCCCATCTCGGGCTCGCCCGCTGCGAAAAAACCCTCCAGCCCCTTACTTACTACGAAAACCTTCCCGACGACCTCGCCGAGAGCGAAATCCTCGTCCTCGACCCCATGCTCGCCACCGGCGGAAGCGCTCTCGCGGCTCTCGATCACCTCATCTCCAAAGGCGCGCGCCACCTCCACTTCCTCTGCCTGGTCGCCAGCCCGGAAGGACTCGAAACCCTCCAAAAAGCCCACCCCGATCTCCCCATCACCACCGCCGCCATCGACCGCCAGCTCAACGAACATGGCTACATCCTCCCCGGCCTGGGCGACGCCGGAGACCGCGCTTTCGGGTGATCTGCCGGCTGATCACCAGCCGCAGCCCGCGAGTTACCGAGTCCAAGTCGGAGACTCGAACCTGGCATCGGAGAGCACGCGTCGGGCACAATTTTCACAAACTTTTTTTGCCAAGCGGAACGTCGTCTGCTACGACTCAGGTAATGAAGTTTCCGTCTGCCCTCCTCGCTCCGCTGCTGAGTCTTTTTCTTCCCTCTCTCTTGGCTGCGGATGAATTACCCGCCTTGCGTCAGGCGCAAATCAAAGGCCTGCTCGTCGTGGAGCTTGCCAATGGTGAGCACGCCGGCGTGGCTTCCCAGATGAACGCCACAGTCGTGCCGAGCCACGAGCAACGATTCGAAATCGCCTTCAACCAAAACGTCGGCGAGCTCATGGAAATGGCCACCGACGAGGTGCTCAAGTTCATCCACGTCCGCTATCCGGACAAACTCCCCGCCGACAAGCGCATTGAGCTCGCATTTTCCGACAAATACAGCCCGAAAGACGGTCCCTCCGCCGCCGTGGTCTCGGCTTTGCTCTGCGACAGTGTCCTCAGCGGGCGGAAAATCGACCCTGGCTTCGCCGCCACCGGCGACATGACGGCGACCGGCGAAGTGCGACCCGTCGGCGGCGTACCATCGAAAATCAGCGGCGCGGTGAAGAAAAACTGCACCATCATCGGCGTCCCCGAGGCCAACGCCAACAGCATCACCGATTCCTACCTCCTCGATGGCATCAAGGCGCTCTACGCCATCCAGATCTTCACGCTGAAAGACTTCGATCAGGCACGCGATCTTTCCGGCCTGGAGCGCAGCCCCGAACTCGCGCAGGCACTCACCGAGTTTGCCGCCGTGCAGGAAGTCCTCGCCCGCTCTGAAAAGTATGTCTTCAACGCCAAGGTGCTCGAAAAACTGCGCAATGTCGTCAAACTCGCTCCGAATCATCATTCCGCCCGCCTTCTCTACCTCCACGGCACCCGCCAAGCCCCTCGCATCCTCTCCCTCGCGGGTTCCATTCGCGGGATCGACCAAGCCAGTATCGAGCTCCTCCAGATGATCAACGACGGTAGTTACAAGAACACGAGCGGCAACCAGGACGTCCTATTCAAGCTCTCTTCCCGTCTCAATCAGCTCGGACCTTCCCTCGACAAAAAAACGAAGCCCTACGCGCGTAGCCTGCTCGCCCTCGCCGAAGAAATCGACAAAGTGCGGGAAAAATCGATCATCACCATGCAGATTCGCCGCGAGTTCGAGGCCAAAGCCAACCGCGTCGATACCGAACGCGCCAGCCTGCTCAACGACAAAGCCGTGCGCGAGGAACTGATGATGGACTAATGGTCGAAATAAGTCACTCCGCCCGCTTCTCCCGCATTTCCTTTCCCCCCGGCTCCGCCCAGAGGCCGCAATCCAGCTGCCGCATTTTCTCGAACACCCGCACGCTCCCGTGCGCATAGCTCGCACGCAGGACCCACCCCGACATCAACAAGTGGTTCACCTGCCAGTTAAAGTGCTCTTGCAGAGCGTATTGCGCGTCCCACACGAAGACCGTCCGCAAGGGCAGCGTCTGCTTCTGGGCCAAGCTTAAGTAGTGGTATTCGGAAAGCTCGCGTCCCGTCTCTTGCTGCCGAAAATGCTTCACCCCGATGTGACAGGACAACCAGTCTTGGTCTTCTGCCAGATTTTCGTCGAGCCAGCCCGCGGCTTCCCGCAAGCCCTCTTGATAGGCGCTCGTTAGCGGTGGACGCGCGGGAAAGCGCGACTCCCGCAAGCGTGTTTGTAGGTCTTTGACCGGCATGTTGGGGATATGGGAATCACGCGGACGCAACTGCTGCTGAGGCAGATAGAGCCCGAGAGCGAGCACGAAAGCCAGTCCGGCATGAGCCAGCGTCCGCGGCAGGCGCTGAAATCCCCGCAGGGCCAGCAAACCCAGCCAGGGAGCCATCGGCATTAAAAAATGATAATAGCCACCCGAGGCGAAGAGG
>JBNNED010000076.1:0-6089 GCA_050285825.1 Verrucomicrobiales bacterium
GGAGCGTTCCATCGGGAGACGGGGCTAGCATGATGACGGACTTTTGGCCAGAGCGGAACGGAAATTGGGAAAAAGAAGCGACAAAGCGGTTTGATGATAGATGAAGGGGCTTTGAACAGGTATGAATGGAGTCTATGAAAAAAACCACACTGTCTGTCTTGTTGTCGACCGCTCTCGGAGCGGGGGTTTCGCCTGCGACTTTGGTCGCTTATTACAGCTTTGAAGGTCAAAATGCCGAAGATCAGTCTGCGGTGGGAAATGACGGGGTGGCGGCTGGAGGCGTCAGCTATACCAGTGGTGATATCCACGCAAATCTGAGTTCATCGACTTACGCCGCCTATTTCGATGGGCAGGACGGCACGCGCATTCAGGCTCCGAGTTCTTCTGAAACGGAATTTGCCAGCGGGCGGATGACCTTGTCATTCTGGATGAAGTCGGACACAGCGACGGAGAATGCGAACTGGGTGCGTTCTTTATCAAAAGGAACCGGCAATAGTGGCTTTGATATTCAACGGGTTGATGCCAACTCCAACGGTCGGGTTCGGGTCGCAACCGATAACAACAACAATCAGGAAAGCGATATCGGAGGCTCGATTTGGGACAACAGCTGGCATCATGTGGTGGTGATCTTGGACAATGGATCGGTCACAACTTACCGGGATGGGGCGAACATTTTGACGGATACTTACAATCAGGGGACGAACGACTTTACGACCTCTCATCCTTTCGTCATGGGCGATACGGATCGGGAAAATGGACGGGAATTTACTGGCTGGTTGGATGATGTCGCGATGTGGGATGCCGTCTTGACCGAAGAGCAGGTCGTGAGCCTGTACAATGGTGCTTCTCCTCTCTCGATCGTGCCGGAGCCTGCCAGCGTGGGCCTTGCTCTACTCGGTCTTCTCGGCTTCTTACGCAGACGACGGGTCTGAAGGGGCTTGTGGTGAGATGAAAACCGCAAGCTGGGGAGACTTCGTGCTTGGCGGGAGGCGGTGGGGTGAGATACTGCCCCACTATGTTGAAACGTTTGATGCTTGCTGGGCTGGCTTCTTGGTGTTCGCTGGGGGCGGCGGAGATCTGGGTGGCGGGGGAGGCGGCGGCGGAGAGCTCGGCGCGTCCACATGGGTGGTATGATTCGGTAAAGGAAGAGGCGCTGTCGGGCGGGAAGTGGCTGGGGCATTTCTCGAAGGAAGGGGAAGCGGTGATGCGCTACCGGGTGGCGGTGCCGGAGGCGGGTGATTACACGCTGTGGCTGCGGGCGAATCCGGCGGCGGGGGCGAGGTTGTCTTGGCAGTTGGGGGAGCCGGAGTGGCGGGAGGTGGATTTTTCGGGGGCTTTGAATCAGGTCAATGTGGCGGGGGACGGGAAGGTGGATTTGCGATTTCTGGCCTGGGTGAAGGCGGGGAAGGTGGCTTTGGAGGCGGGTGAGCGGGACTTGCGGGTGAAATTCCATTCGGCGAATCAGCATCATGGGGCCTTGGATTGTTTTTTGCTCACGACGGAGGATTTCGTCCCGAACGGGAAGTTGCAGCCGGGCGAGAAGCTGGGTTTGGCGGATGAGGGGATGTGGGCTTTCGAGCCGGGGCCGGATGGCTTTTCGGCGGAGGCGGAACTCGACTTGTCCGATCTGAACGAGGAGGTGGCGGGTCAGGCGGGATTCGTGCGCATGCGGGAGGACGGCGAGCTGATGGACGGGGCGGGGAAGCCGGTGCGTTTTTGGGCGATGACGACGGGTGTGCATTATCAGACGGAGGATCCGGCGGTGCTCAGGCGGCACGCGAAGTGGCTCGCCAAGCGTGGGGTGAACATGGTGCGGAGTCACAGTCATCTTTTGTCGAAGGGGAAGGAGGCGAAGGCGACGGAGATCGATCGGGCGGAAATCGCGCGCATCCAGCGTTTGGTCGCTGCGATGCGGGAAGAGGGGATTTACACCACGATTTCGCCGTATTGGGGGACGCATACGAAGTGGCGGGAGTCGCTCGGGCTCTTGAATCCGGACAACGATAGTCTGGCGGGGCTCTTGTTCTGGGATGAGAACTTGCAGGCGGCTTACAAGGGTTGGTGGCGTGAGCTTTTGCTGAGTGAAAATCCATACACCGGGGTGCCCCTGGGGCGGGATCCCGCTGTGGGGCTCTTGCAGCTGCAGAACGAAGACAGCTTGCTGTTTTACACCCTTCAGCGGGTGCAGGGCGAGGCGCGGGCTGATTTGCGGCGGAAATTCGCGGGGTTTCTGGAGAAAAAATATGGTTCGCTCGCGGAGGCGGAAAAAGCCTGGGGCGGGGCGCGGCACAAGAATGACGGGGAGGGCGAGCGCGGTTTGTATTTGGTCTGGGATTTGACGCAGGAGGCGCAGGGCGCGAAGGGACGCCGGATGGCGGATCAAGTGGAGTTTTACGGTCGCTTGATGTTTGATTTCAATACCGAGATGGCGCGTTTTTTACGGGAAGAGCTGGGCTGTGAGCACTTGATCAACGCGGGGAATTGGCGCACGGCGGACGCGGCAAAGCTGGGCGATGTCGAGCGCTGGAGCTACACCGCGAATGAGGTGGTGGCGGTGAACCGCTATTTCAACGGGGGAACGCACGTCAATCCGAACGAAAAGGGCAAGCAGGGCTGGGCGATCACGGCGGGGGATCGTTTTGACTCGGCTTCCGTCTTGCGACAGCCGGGGCGCTTTCCGCTCGCGGTGAAACAGCCGGTGGGGCGGGCCTTCATGATTACGGAAAGCAGTTGGGTGGGCCCCTTGCAGGAGCAGTCGGAGGGGCCGTTCCTCGTGGCCGCTTATGGTTCCCTGATCGGCTTGGATGGTTTTTATTGGTTCACGACGGGGGAGGCGGAGTTTGCGGGCAAGTTGGGGAAATGGCAGGCCAATACGCCGATGTTGGCGGGGCAATTTCCGGCGGCGGCCTTGTTATTCCGGCGGGGTGATGTGGAGAAGGGGGAGGCGGTGTTGCGGGAGCACCGGAGTCTGGGGGATTTGTGGGCGCGGAAGAAGCCTCTGGCGCTTGAGGAATCGGGCTACGATCCGAACCGGGATGAGGGCGAGATGAACGAGCTGACGAAGGAGAAGAGCGAGTTGTCGCCTCTGGGGTATTTGGCGGGGCCGGTCGAAGTCGTTTATGAAAGCGAGGCGGAGCGCAGCGAATGGCGGGATTTCGCGGTGAAAAACGGGGTCGTCGAGAGTCTCACGGGGGAGCTGCGCTGGGACACGCGCGAGGGGGTCTGCGTGCTGGACAGCCCACGGGCGCAAGGGGCCACGGGAGCCTTGGCGGGTGGGGAACTCGCTCTCTCGGCGCTCAGCCTGCGGGTAAAAAATGACTATGCCACGGTGCTGGCGGTTTCGCTCGATGGCAAAGCCCTGGAGGCTTCGGAGCGGGTGCTCCTGCAGCTCGGAACCTTCAATCGGCCCTATGGCTGGCGGACGAAGGACTTGGCGAAGGGAAAAGAGATCGTCTCGCTGGGCGATATGCCGTGGAATGTCGGGCGCCTCAACGGAGAGCTGGGCCTTCGGAACGAAAAACTGCGCCGCGCCCTGGTACTGGATGGGAATTTCATGAAGACCGGCGAGCTGCCGATCGTGGAGGGCGTGCTCAAGTTGCCGGAGGACGCTCTGTATCTGATTCTGACTCCGTGAGGGCTTGGGCGGCGGTTTTGAAAAGCGCTTGCTCGTAGTTCTCCGGGAGGCTGCGGATGTGGATGTCGGTTTGCGGGAAGGCAATCTCGATGCCGGCTTCGTTGAAGCGGCGGTTGATTTCGTGATGGAGCTCGCTTTGGGTATGGAGGAGGTCTTCGGGACCGGCGACGTAGCCGCGGATGGTGAAATCGAGCGTACTCGCTCCGAAGGAGGTGAAGACGACGTGCGGGGCGGGGTTGGCGAGGACTTTCGGGTGCCCGCTGATGATTTCGGAAAGAAGATCGGAGGCTTTTTGGGTGTCGGAGCCGTAGGCCACACCGAGGAGGATTTCAAAGCGCAGAATGCGGTCGCTGAGCGTCCAGTTGACGAGTTGGCCGGTGATGAATTCTTTGTTCGGGATGAGGAGTTCGCGGTTGTTGAACTGCTTGATGGTGGTGGCGCGGATCTGGATTTGCGTGACCTGGCCGGTGACATCGCCAACGGTCACGATGTCGCCCAGCCGGATCGGGCGCTCGAAAAGGAGGATGATGCCGGCGACGAAGTTGGCGAAGATTTCCTGCAAGCCGAAGCCGATGCCGAGGGTGACGGCGGCGGCGAGCCACTGCACGCTGGACCAGGTGATGCCGATTTTTCCGAAGGCGAGGACGAGGCCGAAGAGGATGATGAGATAGCGGAGAACGGTGGTGATGGCGTAGTTCCCGCCCGGGGCGAGTTGGAGACGGGAAAGGAGGATGAGTTCGAGAAGGCCGGGGATGTTTTTCGAGGCGATGACGGTGAGGGTCAGGATGACGAGGGCGACGAGGAGGTCTTGCAGGCTGATCCCGGAGGAATCGGCTTCTTTCGCGGCGAGGAGGTGGGGCTCGCTTTCTTCCGGCGCGCTGGCCTCGCTTCCGGTCAGGCTGCCGGGGATGAGGGCTGGGGTGGTCGCGGCGGGAGTGCTTTCGCTTCCGCCGCCCCAGAGGGTGACTTTATCGAGGACGGCGAGGGCGGGGAGGGTCGTGGACCAGATTCCCCAGAGGCCGAAAATGAGGCATACAAAGGCGCAGACGCGGACGATGCGGCGGGTTTGCGTTTCGACGAGTGTGGGGTCGATGGCGTTGGCTTCGAGCTCTTCCAGGGTGGGAGTTTCCGATTTTTCGCCCTCGGGCAACTCCTGATTGGAAGCGACCAGGGCTTCGTATTTCCGGCGAGCCTGCTCTTTGGCGAGGCGTCGCCGCGAAATGAGGATCCAGCGGATGAGGAGGCGGGTGATGAGGCTGAGAATGAGGAGGAACCAGATCGTGATGGCCAGTTTTTCTCGCAGAATGAGGCTGGAGCTGAGGTAGCCCTGGCTGGCGGCGATGATGAAGGAGATGGGGATGAGGAGGACGAGGAGGTGGACGAGTTTGGGCAGCCACGTGGAGTTGACGATGGAGGTCAGGGGGCTACGCGAGGGCCGGAAAACGCTGTGGTTGAAGGTCGCAAGCACGACCATGCTCGCCATGAAGCTCAGTCGACCCGCCTCCGGTGCCTGGCTCCCCGCCGGCAGGGCGAAGGAGAGAAAAATGAGGGGCGACATGAGATAGAGGAACCAGGTTAGCTGTCGATGCAGGGTGCCGCAGCGCTCGGCGTCGAAGCGGAAGTGGGCGATCAAAAGCCCGTTTTTATGGGCGAGATTGCGCAGGCCACCGACGAGGAAGACGTAGATGCCGGTCGCCATCAGACCCTGCTGGAAGGCGGGATGGGCGGAGCTGCGCCACGCGATGAAAAGGAGGCAGAAGGGGATGAGGAGGGTGAGGACGAAGCTGGACCAGAGGCAGATGGCGGTCGGGAGGAAGCTGAGGCAATTGCGATCGCGGGACTGCGTCGCGGTCAACTCCAGGAGCTTGCGGGCTCTGCGGCGGCGGTAGAGGAGCAGGCTGAGGACGACAAGGGCGAGGAGCCAGAGGAGCGGTTGAGCGAGAAAGTCGCGCCAGAGGGCGTGCCCCCAGGACCAGAGGGTGACGGGGGAGGCGAGTTGCCAAAGGCCGCTGCTCTCTACGATGAGATCCTGTCGGGAGACCCGTCCGGCGCTGGGAATCCACAGGAGGCGTTCGTCGAGGAGCTGGGAATAGGATTGGATTTCGAGGAGCGCCTGACGCGTGCTTTGGTTGAGTTCCTGGAAGGCTTCGGCCTCACTGCGGTAGTCGGCACTGACTTTCTGCAGGAGTTCACGGCGACTTTTGAGGAGTTCGGCGATTTCAAATTGGCTGATCTCCGGTGAGTTGATTTTGGCAAAAAGCGCGCGGGCCTGGGCCTCGGGTTCGTCGGGGAGTTTATCGAGTCGTTCGTTGTGTTCGAGGAGGCGCATCTGGGCCTCGGTCGTGCGCTTGATGTTTTCCTTGAGCTTGATTTGGAGACTGCGGGTCGTGGGAAGCTTGGCCCGTTGCTTGCGCAAAAGCTCGCCGGTGGGGGCGTCGATGCGGAGGTTCGCGCT
>JBNNED010000077.1:0-6553 GCA_050285825.1 Verrucomicrobiales bacterium
AGTTCTTCCAGGGCCTGCAGGGCGTCGGAGATCATTTTCTTATTCTCTGCGAAGTCCCCTTTGGCCATTTCGTTCCCTTCAAAGAGGGTGTCCTGGTTCTCGTCGACGAGCTGATACCAGTCGGAGAGGTAGGATTGCAGAGCGGCGAAGTTCACTTCGAGGTATGCGCCCTGGCGTTCCACGCCCCCGCCGGCGGCCAGGGTCTGGCCGAGTTGGGTCGTCAGCGCCTTCGAGGTGGAGACGAAGAAGTAATCGTCACTCACCGTCACGTTCGGCATGAAGTCGTTCGTGGTGAAGGGGATGGTGGTGAAGAAGTAGGAAGTCGCACCGTCGCTGCTGCTGGAAAGCGGCTCCTGCATCGGGATTTCCGTGCCGGACATCTCGCTGACATTCTTGAGAATGCCGGTGAGGGCCGTGTTCAGCTTGTCCCAGGAGGCGGCCAGTTTCGCGCGGTCTTCGACCGGGGCGGCGAAGGTGATGCGGGGCATTTTTCCTTTTTCAAGGAGAGGTGCCGGGACGCCGGGGACTTTGGGCAGGCCGCCGTTCAGGTCGATGACGATCGCGTTTTCGCTTCCCACGCCTTGGGCGAGGTCGCTGCGCAGAGCGGTCCAGACCTGGGTGAGGTCTTTGGCGAAGACTTTCTCAAACATGCCGAAGCCCTGGGCGAATTGCTCGAAATCGCCATCTTCGATGTCGAGTTGCGAAGCCTGCTTGGCGATGGCGTAGGCGCTTTCCCCGAGGGAGTCGACCAGTTCGAGAGCGAGCTCGGCGGCTTTCTCGTCGTTGGTCCAATCCGCGAAGAAGAAGACGCCGTCCTGCGCGCCGAGGGGGGCGAGGCTGTGCTGGTGAGCGAAGTTGATGTCGGGGTGGTTGTGCCCGCCGATGGTTTCGATCTTGAAGCCTTCTTCCTGGAAGCCGATCGAGCCGAGGCTTTCGGCCTGGTAGAGATCGTAATAATCACCGCTGAGCTTGGCGACGTGTTTCAGGAGGGTCTGGATGTCGGTGGTGTCTCCGAAGACGGCGTTTTCTTTGAGGCCGTCGAGGATGCCGTTCACGTAGGAAGTGATGCTGCCTTCGTTCTCCGCGAGAAGTTTGGCGATCGCGCCCTGCTGGCCGTAGCTGAAGAGGTGGATTTTTTTGCCGAGGTGGGCGTCGACAAACTGGAGATCCGAGTTGGCCGCCAGCGAGGAATCGGGGTCGGCGGCGTAGGCGAGGGCATCCTCGGAGCCGGCGAGGCTGAGGAAGAGGTATTCGTCCTTCACCGAGCTGGTGAGGAAGACGTTTTTCTCACTCAGGGCCTTGATGAGGCGTTCTGCTTCGGCTTCGCCACCGAACATCTGGGCGAGCTGGGCGCGGCCGTTGTCGTCGATTTTTGAAGCGAGCTTCTGGCCGTCGATTTTCACGCCGCTCAGGCTGAAGCCGTTTTTCTCAACGCTAAAGGCTTCGCCGGGGAATTCGGAGTCGCTGAGCATTTGCTGGAGGCCGCCGGAAAGCATGCCGGCGAGTTGATCACGCGTCTCAGTGTCGCTGACCTTCAGGCCGACCGTGATTTGGGGCAGTTCGATGCTTTCGATGAGTTCGATGCCCGCGGCGGGGTCGTTGAGCAAACCCGAAAGCATGAGTTGGGCGCTGCCGGCTTGCATCATGGCGGGGTCGCCGTTGCCCTGCAGTTGTTGGGCGAGCATGGTGACCATCATTTTCATCTGGCCGTAGTTCATGGCGTTGGCGAACTTCAGGCCGTTGGCCATCTGCTGACCACCATCCGCGCCGAGGGAGACGAAGATCTCTTCGGAAAGGGCTTGCAGGACCATTGCGGCCTGTGGGTCGTTGGCAAGTTCCTCTTCGATGTTCGTGCCTTGGGCGACGAGGTTCTGCTCAACGAGTTTTCCGAGGGCGGAGCCGCGCAGTTCCTTGAGCAGGCCGGCGCCATCGAGGAAGGAGAAGACCATTTCGGTGTTCTCGGGCAGGTGTTTGACGAAGCCGAGTGAGGCGGCCCGCTCTTCGGCGGACTTGCCGGGGGTGAGGGCTTCCTTGATGTTCTCCACGACGGAGTCTTCGGAGCCGCCCGGGGTGTCGGCGGCTTCCTTGTTCTTACAAGATCCCAAGAAGAGGGAGCTGGCGGCGAGGAGGGCGGGGTAGGCGTATTTCAGTTTCATGACGGTCTGTTATAGAGTGACTTGGGTCTTGGGGTCGATTACAGAATGGTAGCAGGATTGTAGCAGGAAGTAGACCTTATTCGCCTTGGTCGTAATCGCCGATCTCGCGGATCCAGATGTTACGGTATTCAACGGGGTCGTTGTGCCACTGGAGGCGGATGGGGCCTTTTTCGGGGTGTTTGGCGGGGTATTTGGCGAGGGTTTTGTGGCTGGTCGTGCCGAGATACTCTTTGGCGTTGTGGAGGAGGACGCCGTTATGGAAGACGGTCAGCTTGGCGGGCTCGACGACTTTTTCGCCTTCGTAGCGCGGTGCCATGAAGACGATGTCGTAGGATTGCCACTCGCCCTGGGCCACCGAGGCGTTGACGAGCGGTGGATATTGGCCGTACATCGCACCCGCCTGGCCGTCGGGGTAGGTTTTGTTGTCGAGGCATTGCAAGACCTGGCACTCGTATTTCCCCATGAAGAAGATGCCGGAGTTGCCGCCGGACTGGCCGTTGACTTTCCGACCGGCGGGCACGCGCCACTCGATGTGGAGCTGGACGTCGCGGAATTCCTTTTTCGTCTGCAGGTCTTTGTCCGCGGCGATGAGGCGGTCGCCGTCGATTTTCCAAGCTCCGCCGGTCCATTCATCGAGGTTCGAGCCGTCGAAGAGGACGATGGCGTCGCCGGGTGCCGGATTGTTGACAGCGCCTTTGGTCGCGACTTTCTTCGGTTGTGGTCGGGTGCCGTCGTGGACGACGTATTTTCCGCCGGGGAGTTCGGGGGTGTCGGGCTTTTCGCCGAAATTCACGGCGAGAGCGGCTCCGGTGGCGGCAAGGGTCGAAATGAGCAGGGTGCTTTTCAGATAATTCATGCTATGCGATTGAAACGAATCTGCGAGGCGGCGTCCATCATCTTCTCGAAAAAAATCAGGGCGAAAGAGCGGAGCGGGCGGGATTTTTTCGCTATTGCGATTGCATCCGGGCTAAGATTGTGAAAAGTTTCACAATCACCAGCCGCCCGCAATGGCTCATTCTCAAGACACTACCAGCTCACCACGTTTTCCCTTTGATCTCGTTCGCCCGTATTTGAATGAGGTCGAGGAGATGATCCGTGCGCAGGTGCGGGCTTTCGATCCGGGCGTGGAGCCTTACATGGTCGAGATTTGCGGGACCTCCGGCAAGCGGATTCGTCCGGCACTCGCGATCTTGTGCGGGGGGGCGACGGGTGAGGTGACGGAAGACCATTTACGTCTCGGGGTGACTCTGGAGCTGATTCACATGGCGACGTTGGTCCACGATGACATCATCGATGGAGCCGACACGCGGCGGCAGGCCCCGACAGCGAACGCGCGCTGGGGCGCGGGCATGGCGGTTTTGCTCGGCGACGCCCTTTTTTCACACTCCCTGAAACTTGCCACGGATTTTGGTCGCCTCGATCTCAGCCGGGCCATTGCCGAGGCCTCGCGGGAGGTCTGCGAAGGGGAGATTTTACAAACGCAGCGTCGCTTCGATCTCACGCTGACAAAAAAGGATTACTTCCGCATGATCGAGATGAAGACGGGGGCGCTTTTCGCCGCCGCCGGGGGACTGGCGGCCCGGCTTTCGGGTCGGGATGAAGCTTGCGAAAAAGCCTTGTTCGATTACGGGATGAAGCTCGGCACGGCTTATCAGATCTATGACGATTGCGTGGATTTGATCGGCGATGAAGCGGAAACGGGCAAGACGCTCGGGACCGATCTCGAAAAAGGGAAATTGACCCTGCCCATGCTGAATTTGCTCGAAGTGGCCACGCCCGCGCAGCGGGAAAAACTCAACAAGCGCATCATCCAGCAGGAGCCGCTTGACCTGCCCGTGCTGGTGGGAATTGCCGAATACGAAGGCGCGGTGGAATCGGCCGTGGAAACGGGGATTCGCTTGGCGGAAGAAGCCACGGCTTGCCTCGCCGTCTTGGATGATAATGAGTACGCGGGTGCGCTGCGAGACATCGCGAGCTTTGTCCGCCAGCTCATGCTGACCTGCCGGAAGTGAGTTGCCCGGTTTTTCAGGGCAAGGGCTTGCGCCGTTTTGCGAGAATGGCTTCGGCCAGATTGGCCATGATGATGAGGCTGGCACCCAGGTAAAAGCCGGGGTGGAGGTGGGCGTGTTCGTGGAAGAGGAGGGCGGCCAGAATCATGCCGTAGATGGGTTCGAAATTCACGGCGAGGTTCGCGGTGTAGGCACTCATGTGACGTAAGAGGCTGGTGTGCCAGGTGTGACCCAGTGTGGTGCAGAGGAGCGCAAGGACGAGGAGGGCAGGCCAGTCGCCGCCCAGCGGAAGGCGGAAAGCGAAGAGCTCGCCCGGCAAACAGAAGAGACAGGCGGCGCAGGTGAGACAGGCGGCGCTCATTTCATAAAACAGGAGGGTGCGGGCGGGGGTTCCGTCGCGGACGAGGTGTCGGTTCCAAACGGGGAAAAGCGAGGCGAGGAACGAGCCGAGAAGGGCGACGAGGAGACCGCTGAGTTGCCGTGTTTCAAAGCCGATGATGATGAGCAGGCCGAGTAGAACGACCAGTCCGAGAGTGATTTCGCGGCGATGTGGCGGGCGTTTCTCGTGCCAGGCTTCGGTGAAGGCGGTGAAGAGGGAAATGGAGGCCAGTCCGGAGAGGGCGACGGAGACGTTGGACAGGGTGATGGCGCCGAAAAAGCAGAGCCAGTGGAGCGCGATGACGGCGCCCACGCCGAGGATGGCGGGAAGTTGGCGGGGGCTGGGCAGGCGGAGGAGGGCCGGGCGGGTCAAGGAGAGAAGGAGGGCCATGCCGCCGGCGGCGAGGAGCGTGCGCCAGAAGACGAGAGCGGGAACGGGGAGGGAGATGAATTTGGCCAGAATCGCGGTGAGGGCGAGGAGGACGACGAGGAAATGAAGTTGGAGGAGTGGAGGGAGCTTCATTTCCGCGAGAGGTAGGGTCACGACGCCGGTCCGCGCCGTGACCGAGGCGCGCGCCTCAGAGAATTTCCTGGGCGAGGATGTCGTCGTAAGTCTGCCGGCGACGGATGAGTTTGGCTTCGCTGCCGTCGACGAGGATTTCGGCGGGAAGCGGGTGGGTGTTGTAGGTGGAAGCCATGGCCATGCCGTAGGCTCCGGCACTCATCAGAGCGATGGTGTCACCCTGGCCAAAGGCGGGGACTTCGCGATTTTGGCAGAAGAAGTCGCCCGTTTCGCAAATCGGCCCGACGACATCGACGGTTTCTTTGCCCGCGCTTTCACTGAGGGGGACGATCTGGTGGTAGCCTTCGTAGAGGGCGGGGCGGATGAGCTGGTGCATACCGGAGTCGATGATTTTAAAGGTCTTCGAGGTTCCTTTTTTCTCGTAGAGGCAGCGGGTGAGGAGCACCCCGGCATTGCCCGCGATGAAGCGGCCGGGTTCGAGGAGGATTTTGAGGCCGAGGCTTTCGAGGTGGGGGCGGATGTTGGCGGCGTATTCGGCGGGGGTGAGCGGGCGCTCCTCCTCGCTCTGGGCCTCCCACCAGGCGGGGTCGCCGGATTCGAGCGCGGGATCGTAAACAATCCCGATGCCGCCACCGATGGAGAAGAACTCGATGCCGTAGCTTTCTTTCAGTTTCGCCGCGAGGGGAGCCACTTTTTCCACGGCTTCGACGAAGGGAGTCACGGAAGTGAGTTGCGAGCCGATGTGCATTTGCAGGCCGCGCAGCTTGAGATGGGGTAGTTTGGCGGCACGCTCGTAGGCCGCTTCGATGAACTCGAAGTCGATGCCGAACTTGTTCTCCGACTTGCCGGTGGAGATGTATTTGTGCGTTTTGGCGTCGACGTTCGGGTTGACGCGGAAGGCGATGGGAGCCGTTTTGCCAAGTTCGCCCGCCACTTCGTTGATGAAGGCGGCTTCGGCTTCGGATTCGACGTTGAGCGAGTAAATGCCCTGTTCGAGGGCGTAGGTGATTTCCTCACGGGATTTGCCGACGCCGGCGAAGGTGCACTTTGCGGGGTCGCCACCGGCTTTGATCACGCGGTAGAGCTCACCGGCGGAAACGATGTCGAAGCCGGAGCCCTCGCGGGCGAGGAGCTGGAGGACGGCGAGGTTGGAGTTCGCTTTGACGGCGTAGGCGACTTCGTGGTCGAGGCCGCTCATGGCTTGGTCGAGTTTCTGGTAGTGATTGCGCAGGGTGGTGGCGGAGTAAACGAAGAGCGGGGTGCCGTGTTCTTCAGCGAGCGAGGAAAGCGGGACGTCTTCGCAGTGGAGTTCGCCGTTTTGGTATTTGAAAGTGTGCATGGGATGGGGATGGCGTGCGGAAGGCCGCTAGGCAAGGGAAAAAAGCCGTGCGGAGCTTAAACCAGGGCGGGATTGTCTTCGCGACCGCGAAACCAGCCGGTGAGACTGAGGCGGGGCGCGGTGGCGGGGAGGACTTCGTGCCAGAAAT
>JBNNED010000078.1:0-3880 GCA_050285825.1 Verrucomicrobiales bacterium
AGCTCACGTAGGTTTTGCCGACGTGGGTATCCGTCCCGGTGATGAATACGCCTGCGAGTTCCTGCCAATTCATTGCGATTCTTCGATGTTGCTCGGCACCAGCCATTCCTCGCCGTTGCGCGAGAGGTTAATCAGATACCAAATCGCGATCGCCAGAGCCAGCGCCGCCAGCTTTGCCGTCCAATTGCTCACGATCCACTGCTTCACTTTCATCATGATTTTCGATAAAGATTTGTTTGAGTCGGGTGCGGAGTTCGTCCGGTTCGAGGTCTCGTTTCAACGAGCCATCCACGCAAATGCTGATGTTTCCGGTCTCCTCGCTGACGACGACCGTCACGGCGTCCGTTTCTTCGCTCAAGCCGAAGGCCGCGCGGTGCCGCAAGCCGAGCGAGCGGTCGTTCATTTCCTTTTGGCTGACGGGAAAAATGCAGGCTGCGGCGGCCACGCGCTCGTTTCGGATGATGAGGCCGCCGTCGTGCAGGGAGGTTTTTGGGTGAAAAATGGTCAGGGCGAGTTCCGTGCTTAGGACGCCATCGATGAGCACTCCGGTCTCGGCGTGGTCTTCCAAATTGACGTGACGCTCGATGGCGAAGAGCGCTCCGAAGCGTTTTTTAGAGAGCTGGATGGCGGCGTCGGCGAGATTATCGAGAAGTTCCTGCGTTTCTCCGGAGGAGAAGGTGAAAAAGCGCGAGCTGCCGAGGCGGGCCAGTCCGCTGCGGAGTTCCGGTTGGAAAATCACGAGCAGGGCGAAGGCCAGGACGACGGCGGCCTTGGTGATAATCCACTCGATGACCGTGAGTTGCAGGAGCTGGGAGAGGAGGGTGATGGCGATGAGGACGACGGCGAGGCCGACGATGATGCGCGCGCCCTGGGTGGCTCTGAAGAGGCGATAAATTTGATAGATGGCAATCCAGATGATGAAAATCTCAATGCCTGCGCGCCAGTATTCTTGGAGAAAGCTCAATGCGGGGTGTCGGGGTTGCGGGCATCATAGGGCAAGGGCGCACGCGGGGCAAATCCCGAGCGCGGAAATCGCGAAAAACTTTCGCGCCCGGGTCGGAGGAAAGGTGAGGGAGGGAACCATCAAAGCGGCACCTTCGCGCTGAGCGCACGCGCCGCCTCGTGGAAGGCTTTGGAAGTCAGTGAGTTCTCGGGTTCGAGAGTCGCCACCGGGCGTCCCTGGTCGCCGGCCTCGCGCGTGTCTTCCTGCAAGGGGACTTCGGCGAGGAGCGGGACCTGGAGGCGTTCGGCCTCCCGCTTCCCTCCGTCTTTACCGAAGAGGTGGTAGCGGCGGCCATGATCGCACTCGAACCAAGCCATATTTTCGATCAGGCCGAGAATGGGCACATTGACTTTGGCGAACATCGAAACAGCCTTGCGGGCATCAATGAGGGCCACTTCCTGAGGCGTGGTGACGATCACGCTGCCCGCGAGAGCGACGGTCTGGACGATCGTCAACTGGATGTCGCCCGTTCCCGGCGGGAGGTCGAGGATGAGGTAATCGAGCTCTCCCCAGGCCACTTCGCGCAGGAATTGCTGGGTGTAGCGGTTGGCCAGCGGGCCGCGGACGATGACCGGTGAGCTGTCGCCAAGGAGGAAGCCCATGGACATCATTTTGATCCCGTGCGCCTCGATGGGGATGATGCGTTCCTGCTCGTCGGCGTAGGGTTGCTGGTCGGTCACGCCGAGCATCAGGGGGACGGAAGGCCCGTAAAGATCGCAGTCGCACAGACCGACCCGGTATCCCTGGCGGGCGAGAGCCACGGCGAGATTTGCGGAGACTGTGGATTTGCCGACGCCGCCTTTGCCGGAGGCCACGGCGATGATTTTTTTGACACCCGGAATGGAACTTTTGTCGGACGTTCCCGCCGTCGATCCCGGCGCTCCCGGAGGATCCTGGACGTCGATGTTGATGAGCACTTTCTCCGGTCCGCCGAAGAGGGGGTCGAGCAGGGCGTGACATTCCTGGAAGATGGTTTGCGGGATTTTGGCGTCGCGAGTCTGAATTTTCAAAGAAATCCGGGCCACGCCTTCCTCCACGGCCGCCGCTTGCACGAGGCCGAAGGAAACGATGTCACGGGAAAAACCGGGGTATTTGATCTGACTGAGCGCTTGGCGAAGTTCGTCGTTGGTCACGGCCCGACTGTAAGGAAGATCACGGGCTTGGCAAGGGGGCTTCTGTCGTGGGGGTACTTTCGAGGTGACACGCCGAATGGCTTGTGTTAGCTTGACTCATGGCTGAGGAAGTCCGGATGAGTGTGTGGGCCGGGCGGAAATCAAGCTTGTATTTGAAATCGAAATCGAGAGGATTCCAACAAGATGTCAGAAACTACGGAAATTAAGGAAATCGGGGCGGCGGAATTGACGGCGGCTCAGAGAGATCACTGGAAGAAAGCCAAGGCCAGTGTCGAGCGCAATAACCACGCCTATGCGGTCAAATTTATTCAGGCTATTCTCAAGGACGCCCCGGGCTTCCTCGAGGGTCGGCGCTTGCTGCGCAGCTGTGAAGCGGCGGCGGCGGCGGGGAAAGAGAAGAAGAAAGGGCTTTTCGGCTCCAGCGGCGGAGGGGGCGGTTTGTCTGCGATGAAGTTGCAGGGAATGGCCAAGAAAGATCCGGCGGAAGCCTTGCAGGCGGTCGAAAAAGAGCTGGAAAAAGACCCTTACAATGCCACTTATAACGAAATTCTCCACGATGCGGCATATCGTTTGAACCTGCTCGATACCGCCGCTTTCGCTCTCGAGACCGTGCGGAAAGGGAGCCCGGAGAATACCAAGCTGCTTCATAAGCTCGCTGATTTCTACATGGCACGGAACATGCCGCAGGAGGCGGCTGATGTTTACCGGGACATTCAAAAACAAGACCCGACGGACGGGGCGGCCATCACGGGCGAGAAAAACGCTTCCGCGAAGGCTTCCATGCAGAAGGGCAAGTGGGAGCAGGAAAACCTCGACGTGCGCGATCTCCAGAAAAACAAGGAGGAGACAAGCAAGCTGGAGCAGGACAGCCGCGAAGGTCTCACGCGCGATCAGCTGGAAGAACGGGCGGGACGTTTCGCCGCCCAGTATCAGGAAGATCCGCACAATATCGAGGTCGTGAAAAAACTGGCGGCCGTGTACGAGCAGTTGGAAGATTGGCCGAATGCCCATCAGTTCTACGACTGGGCTTTCCAGCTTTCCAACGGGGACGTGGCGCTCAAGCACAAGGCGACCTTCATGAAAGGGAAGTCCGACGACTTCCAGATCAAGCAGTTGGAGGAACAACTGGAGCAGGATCCCGACAACGCGGAACTCAAGGCACAGCTCGACAGCACGAAGCGCGAGCTCATGTCCGCGCGCCTGGCGGAGTGTCGTCAGCGGGTCGAGCAGAACCCGACGGATCCGCAGTTGCGCTACGAGTTGGGCGATGCCTTGTATAAATCAGGCGAATACAGCGAGGCCATCCCGCATCTGCAGCAGGCCACCCGCAACCCGCACATTCGTATCCGCGTGCTGCTTCTTCTCGGCCGGACCTTTAATGCGAAAGGCATGACGGACTTGGCGATCAAGCAGTTGAGTGATGCCAACTCGGAGCTCGTCGCCATGGACAGCACGAAGAAGGAAATCCTCTACGAGCTGGGCTTGATCTACGACAAGGCCGGTCGCAAAGACGAGGCGCTGGAATGCTTCAAGCAGATCTACGAGATCGACTACGGTTACCGCGATGTCGCGGCGCGCGTGGAGGGCTCTTACAGCTCCTGATCCCGCTGAGGATAGCATTTTATCAAAAACCGCTCCTGTGATGAGGAGCGGTTTTTTTGTTTGGCTGGGGAATGCTCAGATGCTGAAAATGGCGGGCTGAAGTACCCGGAGAGCCGTTTGCGTAAAGCGGGCTGAAGGTACC
>JBNNED010000079.1:0-7916 GCA_050285825.1 Verrucomicrobiales bacterium
GACAACGTGCGCAACATCACGGCCACGCCTACGACGGGCTTCGATCAGCACGAGCTCATCGACGTCCTGCCCTACGCCAAGGCCATGCACCATTACATCTTGAACAATCGCGACCTCTACGGCCTGCCGCGCAAGTTCAACATTTCCTTCGACTCCGGCGGGGTCATCTCGGTCTGCGCCGACACCAACGACATCGCCTTCTACGCCGTGCGGCTCACGGAAAAACTCGGAGACCTCGAGCCGGGCGTTTATTTCCGGATGCAACTCTGCGGGATCACGGGCCACAAGCAATTTGCCAGCGATTCCGGCATCCTCCTCAAGCCCGACGAGTCGATTCCCGTGGCCGCCGCCACCCTGCGCGTTTTCATCGAGCACGGCGACCGCACGAACCGCAAGAAATCACGTCTCAAATACCTCGTGGACGATTGGGGTATCCCGAAACTCCTCGAAGAAACGGAGAAAAAACTGACTTTCAAGCTCCGGCACGTCGGAGAAGACTTCACTGAGCGTCCGCGACCCAAGCTCAAGCACGGGCACATCGGGGTGTATCGCCAAAAAGACGGTCAAAATTACCTCGGCGTGGTCATCCCGGTCGGGCGCATGACGACGGCGACGATGTTCAAGATCGCGGCCATTGCCGAGGAGTTTGGCAACGGGGAAATCCGTCTCACCGCCTGGCAGAACCTCCTCATTCCCAACATTCCCGAGCACAAAACGCACGCCGCCCAGGAGGCCCTGCGCCAGGCCGGGCTCAACTACCACGCCAGCTCGATCAGCGGGGGACTCGTCGCCTG
Organism: Verrucomicrobiales bacterium; assembly: GCA_050285825.1. Lineage (GTDB taxonomy): Bacteria > Verrucomicrobiota > Verrucomicrobiia > Verrucomicrobiales > Akkermansiaceae > SW10. The sequence goes on from JBNNED010000079.1 coordinate 795, forward strand.
CACTGGCAATACCGGCTGCAAATACGCCGCCGCGGACACCAAAGGGCACGCCGTGGCCCTCGCGGAAGTTCTCGAAAGCAAGCTCGACCTCGACCAGCCGATTAACATCCACCTCACGGGCTGCAATCATTCCTGCGCCCAGCACTACATCGGCGACATCGGCATGATGGGCGTGAAGGTGAAAAATGAAGCGGGAGAGAAGGAAGAAGGCTTCAACATCGTCCTCGGGGGCGGAGTGGACGACGAACAAGCCGTCGCGAAAGAGGTCTTCAAGGGTGTGTCGCATCGCGATATGCCGGCCTTGGTCGAAAAAATCCTCCGCGCCTACCAAAAACATCGCGAGGAACGCGAAACCTTTGCCCAGTTCACCCGTCGCGTCGAAATGGCGGACTTGCACAGCCTGATTGAAAAGGCCTGAAAATCAACGATATGAAACTACCGACCCTACCCGCAGAAGCGCCATTCACGCCGGAGCAACGCTACTGGCTCAATGGCTTCATTTCCGGACTGACCCACGCCCCCATCAATGGCCCGGCCACTCCCTCCGCCCCCGCGAGCGCCGCTCCGCTTGTCCAGGGCGAACCCGTGACCATCCTTTGGGGTTCCCAAACTGGTAACAGTGAGGGGCTGGCGAAGAAATTGGCGAAAAAACTGAGTGCCGCCGGTCACCAGCCGACCGTTATTGACATGGCTGATTACGAGCTGGCCAAGCTCGGCACGGAGACTCGTCTCCTCCTCATCACGAGCACCTATGGCGACGGAGAAGCGCCGGACAATGCCGCCGACTTGCTCACGTCCCTGAAAAGCGCTGAAGGACTGGATCTCAGTAAGTTAGAGTATGCGGTTTTCGGGCTGGGCGACACGGAGTATCCGGATTTTTGCCAATGCTCGAAGGATTTTGACGCGGCGCTGGCCCGTCTCGGTGCCAAGTCTCTCTTGCCGCGCGTTGATTCCGATGTCGACTTTGAAGAACCCTTTGAAGAATGGCTCGGAGCTCTGAGTGAGAGCCTGCAAGGCGCGATCGCGGCCTGAAAATTTTCCAAACTCAGGCTTAAGGGGACCTCGGAAAACCTAGCAACGGATCACCGTAGAGAGTTGAGGTGAGGGAAATGCGGCTTTGCCGAGTGCATGAAGAAGCCGGCCCTACGGGCTGCCGCCCTTTTCTCGATGGGCATTGTTGCTCGTCAGTCATGGAGGGCACTCCATTCCCTCCTCGCGCCTTACCCTTCGGAAAAATGGCAGCAGTTCTCCGTCACTCCGTTTTCCGAGGCCCCCTTAATCCGCAGGTTTTTCGGGGGCGTTGCTCAGGAGACTGTCCAGGTCGCTGAGATTTTGGCGCACGCTTTCGCGGTAGGAGGCGAGGTCGTGCCGGCTGCTGGCATCACGGGCGATGGCCGCCATTTCCAGCTTCCGGAAGGCCTCGGCGGAGGTCTGGATGAGGGCTGGGTCTTTGCCCAGCTTGCCCAGAGCGGAAATCCCGCATTCCAGCGAGGAGCCGAGTTGTTCGATGAAATATTCCACTCCGCTTTCGTGCAGACGGAAGGCGTGGTCGCGGGAGCAGGCGCGGGCGAGGATTTGGAGTTCGGGAAAGTGTTTTTGGCAGGATTCGATGATTTTCATGCAGTCGTCTTCATCATCAATGGCGAGGATTAGGACTTTGGCTTCTTCCGCGCCGGCGGCTCGCAGCAGCTCCAGACGGGTGGCATCGCCATAGTAAACGTCGAGCCCGAGGCGGCGGACGAAGTCGACATGATCGCTGTCGGCTTCCAGCACCGTGGGCATGCAGCCGTGACTGCGCAAGAGTCGCGCCAGGGGGTGGCCGAAGCGTCCGAAACCGGCGAGGATGACGCCTTGGCCGTTGTTTGCGACATCGGGCTCGCGAGTTTCGCCCGGTTCTTTTTCGAGGGTGCCGAAGCGGGGGAGAAAGCCGCGTTGGACGACGAGGAGGAGAATGGGGGCGAGGGCCATGGAAAGAGCCACGGCGGCGATGATGCGGGCGATGAGATCGGGTTCGAGGACGCCGCGCCCGACGGCGAAGCTGCCTAGGACGAAGGCGAATTCCCCGCCTTGGGCGAGGGCGGCGGCGAAGAGGGTGCGTTGATCGAAGGAGAGGCCGAAAAATTTGCCGAGGAGGTAGAGAACGGCGGCTTTGATTGCGATCAGGCCGAGGACGATGAGCCCGATGCCGAGGGGGTCGGAGGCGATGAGGGCGAAGTTGATGCCAGCCCCGACGCTGAGAAAGAAAACGGCGAGGAGCAGCGCCTTGAAGGGCTCGATGTCGCTTTCCAGCTCGTGGCGGAACTCGTTGCTGGCCAACATCACTCCGGCCACGAAGGTGCCGAGGGCTGGCGAGAGACCGACGGCACTCATGAGGAGGGCGACGCCGACGACGAGAGCCAGGGAGGTCGAGGTGAGAGCTTCCGGGACTTTCAGTCGCGCCACCCAGCGGAGCCAAGGCGTGAGGACGAATTTCCCGATGATGATGATGAGGGCGAGGGCGGCGAGAATGGCGAACCCCTGCGCCCAAGCCGGGAGGGTTTCGATCCAGGGGGTGTGGGCCTCTCCGTGCCCGCCGCCGTGGGAATCTCCGCCGCTTGAGGCCTGTGGGAGGGCGTGGGTGGCGAGCAGGGGGAGGAGGGCGATGATGGGGATGACGGCGATGTCCTGGAAGAGGAGAACGGCGAAACTTTGTTGGCCGGAGGCGGTGTGGCTGAGGCCGCTTTCCTTCAAGGTCTGCATGACGATGGCGGTGGAGGAAAGAGCGAGGATGAGGCCGAGGGCAAGCCCTTCCCGCCAGCTGAGGCCGAGGGCGACGCTGGCGAGGGAAATGGCGAGGGAGGTGAGGAGGACCTGGAGGCCGCCGAGTCCGAAGATGGGCCCGCGCATGCGCCAGAGTTTGGAGAGATCAAGCTCCAGTCCGATTAAAAAGAGCATCAGGACGACCCCGAACTCGGCAAAGTGCATCACTTCTTCGCCATCGCTCCCGACCAGGCCGAGGGCGGACGGGCCGATGAGCGCGCCGATGGCGAGGTAGCCGAGGACGGCTCCGACGCCGAGTTTTTTTCCCAGGGGGGCGGCCAGTGCCGCAGCGGCGAAGTAAACGAGAGCGGCGGAAAAAAGATCAACGTTCATCGCTATGATTTATCAAGAGCAGCGAGGGCCGTCAAAATTTTACCAAGCGCCGGAGTCGCAATCTGCGTAGGTGACTTTGGCTGAGCGAGTTTTGTTGAGAGATTCGAAATCGTGTCTTCGGCCGACTTCTCGGGCTGGTTTTTCGGGTGGGTTTTGTTACAGAGCGGGTATGGCGACGTTTGCGGCGGATTTGGATGGGCTTTTCGGGGAAATTCTCATGGCGCGGGAGCGGGTCTATGCCGTGGGGGAGGCGACGCCGCTGGAGCGTGTCGTTTTGCCGGGGAGTGCGGCCGAGGTGTGGGTGAAGCGGGAGGATTTGGGGCCGGTGAAGGCTTATAAATGGCGGGGAGCCTTCAATGCCATGGCGGCGCTCTCGCCGGAGGAGCGGGCACGGGGGATCGTGGCGGCTTCGGCGGGAAATCACGCCCAGGGGGTGGCGCTGGCGGCGCGCAAGCTCGGCTGCCGGGCGGTCATTTTTATGCCGAAGGCGACGCCGGAGGTGAAGCGGGCGGAGGTGGCGCGTCACGGCGGGGAGGCGGTGGAAATCCGTTTGACCGGAGACACTTATGATGCGGCGGGGGCGGCGGCGAAGGCTTTTTGCGAGGACTCGGGCGGGGTCTTTCTTCATCCTTTCGATGATTTGCGGGTCATGGGCGGGCAGGGGACGCTCGCGGCTGAGGTCGTGATGACCGGGAAGGGGCCTTTTGATCGGGTTTATGTCGCGATTGGCGGTGGGGGGCTGGCAGCGGCGGTGGCTTGCTGGCTGAAGCGCTTTTGGCCGGAGGTGCGGATCATCGGGGTGGAGGGCGTGGAGCAGGCTTCGATGGCGGCGGCGGTGGAAGCGGGCGAGCCGGTGACTTTGGATTACGTAGATGTTTTTTGTGACGGGACGGCGGTGCGGCGCGCTGGCGAGCGGACTTTTCCGTATTGCCGGGACTTGCTGGATGGTTTTTTAAGGGTGAGCAATGAGGAGGTGTGCCAGGCGGTGCGGGCATTCTGGGAGTCGTCACGCGTGATTCCGGAGCCGAGTGGGGCGATGGCACTGGCGGGTTTTTTACAGGATGAGGCGGCGGGTCGGGTGCCGGCCGGGGCGCGGGTGCTGACGGTGCTGAGCGGGGCGAATATGGATTTCGCGCAGTTGACGGGGATTGCGCGGCGGGCGGGGATCGGGACGAAGCGGCGGCGGGCGCTGCGGGTGGCCATTCCGGAGGGGCGGGGGTCTTTGGTGAAGTTCCTGCGCGAGGTGCCGCGCGAGGTGAGCATTGTCGATTTGCAATACGGTCGGGTGGCTTCCGAGGTGCAGTATCCCGTGCTGGGACTCATCGGGAGCGGGGAGGAATTTGCGGAGCTGGACCGGGTTTTGCGCGAGCGCGGGCGGGAGGCGCAGGAGGTCACGGCGGATGAGGATGTCGATTTCCGCATCATCAACTACGCGCCGGAGTTGTTCAGTCATCCGCTCTTCGTGAACGTGCAATTTCCCGAGCGAGCGGGGGCCTTCCTACAGTTTATGGAGGAAGTGCGCGACTTGGCGAGCTTGTGCTACGTGAATTACGCCTATTCCGGCGAGCGCGTCGGACGGGCCCTGGTCGGGATGGAATTTGCCACGGCGGCAGATCGGGAAGCCTGTTGGGAGCGGATGGAAGCGATGCAGGGCCGGCACATCCGCGCGGTGCGGCAGGTGGGTGAGGAGACCTTCCAGCGCCTGACGGGTCGGGCGCCGGGGAGGGATTGACCGTGCCGGGAGATTGCTTTAGAAACTTGCCATGGAAATGCCTCCCGTGCCGCCGCCCTTGCCCGCGAAAAGTCGCTTCGGTCGGTGGAAGGTGCTTTTGATCGTGCTGGGGGCGCTGGGTGCCGCAGCCCTCTTGTTCGTGGGCTCTACGGCCTTGTTTATGCTGACGGCGCAGAGCTATGAGCCGACTGCGGAGCAGCGTGCGGCGGTTTTGACGGTGGAGGATGTGGAGGCCTGGTATGAGATTGACCTCAATGAAGGGGAAGAGACTTGGGAGGCGACGCGTTACCTGGATACTTCGAAGGAAATTTTTTATTTTTATACGGATGAGGACATCAGCTTGGATTGCACGATTACGATTGAAAGAAATCGCTCGGATGCCGTGACCTCGTATCTGGCTGAGTGGGCTGCTTTGAAATTAGGGAACCGCGTGGACGGAGGGGGAAAGATCGGGCTGGAGCGTGAGGACGCGTTTTTCAGCTGGGGAGATACCTCGCAGTTTGCCTTTCAGACTTATGAGGGAGAACGGCACGGCTTTGTTTTCATCACGCGCTCCGGGAATCAGATTTTTTTCGTGGATGCCTGGGGCTTTCTGATCGATGAGCGGGAGGAAATGGCGGCGTTTCTGACACCGAAATTGCGGAAATTCGAGGCGACAAGCTTTTAGCGCCGACGTCGAGGAGGAAAGAAAGCGCGATCAGGGGGTGCGGAGTCGGGTGAATTCGAGTTTCGGGAGTTCGGGGAGAGGGATTTCGGGCAGCCAGCCGAGTTCTTGGAAGAAGCGTTGGCTGTGGATGAGGTAGCTGCGGAAGTGGGGGTCGTCGAGTTGGCGGGAGAAGAGGGTGTGGTTTTTGCCGGCGAAGGTGAGGATTTCGACGGGGCGGCCGAGAGTCTTCATGCGTTCGAAAAAGGCTGAGTTGCTGGCGGGCGGGGAGACGGGGTCGTCGGCTCCCACGAGGATGAGGGTGGGGGGGAAGTCCTTTCCGGCGAGGGTGGCGGGGGAGAAGCTGGCGGGGTCGATCTGGGCGCGGCGGCAGTGGGCGGCTCCGCTTTTCCACCCTTTGATGAGGTCGAAGGCGGGGTAGAGGAGAAGGAGGGCGTCGGGGTGGACGGGGGTCTCCAGCCGGTCATCCGGGTCATCGTAGCCGGGGATGGTGGCGAGGGCGGCGGCGAGGTGGGCTCCGGCGGAACCACCACCGACGGCGAGTCGCGTGGGGTCGAGTCCGAGTTTGGGAGCGTGCTCGCGGAGGTAGCGCAGGGCGGATTTGGCGTCGGCCAGGCAATCGGCGGGGCTTTCGGCTCCGTTTTCCTGGCCGAGAAGGCGGTAGGAGATGCTGGCTGTGACCATGCCGCGCCGGGCAAGGAGAAGGGCCTCGTAGCCATGGACGGCGGGCGCGCCACCCCCCCAGCCGCCACCGTGAATGAAGAGGGCGCCGGGGCGGGCTGGGCCGTCCGTTTGGTGACCGGGGGGGAAGAAGAGGTGGAGGGCGAGTTCCCGCTTGCCGGATTTTTTATAAACGACGACGCGGTCGGCTTGGGCCAAGGCCTCGGTGGCGTTCGGCGGCAGGGAGGCGAGCGGGTCTGGTGGAACTTGCTCCGCGCTGAGAGTCGGGAGGAGAAAAATGAAGCAGAGAATGGAACGAAGCATGGTTTCGCTGAAATAGCGGAGCGGGGAAGGAAGAGCAAGGCGGAAGGAGTAGGAGAGGAACCAGGGGCGACGCGCTTAGGTGGATTCATTGGCGGGGGTGCTGGCTTGATAAATCGGGGGTTTTGGGACGTAGGAGAGAAGGCGCGCTTGTCTGTGCGTGATTGCTTTTTTGATGAAAATTCCCGGCTGGTTTCTGATCTTGTTGAGTTTGCCCCTATGGGCGGATGAGGGGGAGGATGTGGAGTTCGCGGAGCGGCAGCGGGCGACTTTGGAGGCTTTTTCCAAGAAGGGGCCGGTGCATCGCTTCGTGAACACTTACTGCGCGGAGTGCCACGGGAATAAGAAGGCGAAGGGCGGGTATAACTTTCAGCGAGATTTGCGCTGGCTGGCTAAAATGCCGGCTCAGAAGCGACTTGATCTGGCGGTGACTTTCACGCGTTCGGGCGACATGCCGCCTTTCGAGGCCGACGAGCATCCGAGCGAGGAGGAGATCGCGGAGTTCGCGCATTGGATCGATCAAATCAAGTATCTGAGCCCGAAGGATCCCGGGAGTTTTACGATGCGGCGGCTGACGAAGGTGGAATATGCCAACACGCTGCACGCGCTTTAC
>JBNNED010000080.1:0-8936 GCA_050285825.1 Verrucomicrobiales bacterium
CCGTGTAGCCGCGCCCCGTCCATCCCCGGGAAAAAAACCTCTTCGTAGGGGAAATTGTAAGTCGCGGGCGTGCGGTCGACCGGTCCCGTCGGCATGTAGAAAAAGCGATTCCCCCCGTCTTTTCCCAGAGCCTCCCGCGCCGAGCGACCCAGCCCCCCCAGCCGCTCGGCCAAGGTCGCCTTCTCCTCGGCTCTCAGCTCGATGCCCGCCAGGACGCCGAAGAGCCAGGAAATCAAAAAAAGCCCACGCAGTTTCATGAATTTCCGACACTTTAGCAGAGCTTCGCGAATGCGCAGCATCAATTGTCAAATCCCACCGCCCATGCAGCGCAAACTCTGATCCATCTCAGCCGCCGGATTGATCTCGTCGCTCTCCCCGACAACCACCGCCGGCACCCCGGCCACGGTCTTGTGCGGCGGGACGTCCTGCAGAACCACACTGCCCGCGCCAACCTTGGCGTTTTCACCGATCTCGACCCGCCCCAGGATTTTCGCCCCCGCTCCGATGAGGACGCCGGAACGCACGATGGGGTGCCGATCCCCACTCACCTTGCCCGTGCCGCCGAGCGTGACTTCGTGGAGAATCGAGACATTGTCTTCGACGATCGCCGTCTCCCCGATGACCACGCTCGTGGCGTGATCCAGAAAGACGCCGCAGCCGATCCGCGCCGCCGGGTGGATGTCCACGCCGAACACTTCGCTCACCAAACTCTGAAAATAGTAAGCCAGCGCGCAACGCCCGTTTTCCCAGAGCTGATGCATGATGCGGTAGGTGGAAATGGCGAGAAATCCCTTGTAATAAAGCAGGGGCTGGAGCGGCGACTGGCAGGCCGGATCACGCTCGTCGATGGCGATGAGATCCCGCGCCATGCGCGCCACGAGATCCGGGTGTTCACTCAAAACGCCCTGGAGAAGCGGCAGCAGCTCGCCCCGCTTCATGTCCTCCCGCGCCAATTTCCGGGCCAGCCGGGCCGCGATCGCGCAGGCCAGACTTTCCCTCTTTAGAATGACGTCATCTAACAAAATCCGCATCTGCGGCTCTCCTGCGCTGATGCGCGCGGCTTCCTCCTGGAACGAGGTCCACAAGCGCTCTTCATCCGGGTGCTCTTTACTGCAAATCTGGGTCTTTTCGGCGCTGGTCATGGACTTGTTTTTTTGTTATAATCGAAAATGTGAAAATTTCCCAAAGAACGGATTACGCCTGTCGCGCCTTGCTGCATTTGGCTCAGGCCTACGATGGACGCTCCGTCCTGCGTGCTGATGATATAGCGCAAGCCGAGGCAATCCCAACCAGTTTTTTGGCTCAAATCCTCCATTCCTTGAAAAAACATGGCTTTGTCACGAGTCGGCGAGGGAAATCGGGAGGCTGGATCCTCGCCCGCCCCCCTTCCCAGATCGACCTCCTCGAGATCATCACCGCCCTCGAACCCCAGCTCCTCGAAGAAAACGGCCCCGAGCAGGAAAGCCCCGCCGCCACCGCCATCCAAGGCTATTGGCAGGAATTACGCGAGGTCCTGCGCGGAAAACTCGCGCAAACCACCCTTGAATCACTCGGCGGCCAACTCAGCTCGCCCATGTATTTTATTTGAAATCAGATTGTTAGGACTTCAGGGCTTCGGGGCTTCGGGGCTTCGGGGTTTCGGGGTTTCGGCAAAACCTAAAACCTACTACTCACTACTTTCTACTTTCTACTTTCTACTTCCTACTACAAAAAAAACCGCCGGCCTCTTGCGAGACGGGCGGTGTTTGATTTTTTGACGCTGCTCGCCTCAAATCTCGCTCACTGGCAAGTTCGTGACGATTTCACGGGATTTCTCCGCCAAAGGCGTGCTCAGGTAACGTTCGGTCGTGCTCGGAGCGACGACAACGATGCGTTTTCCAGCCATTTCCGGGCGTTTTCCGACTTGCAGCGCGACCCAAACCGCCGCGCCACTCGAAATCCCCGCGGGAATCCCTTCCAGGCTCGACAAGGCCTGAGCAGTGGCGAAAGCGTCCTCGTTACTCACCTGCACGGTCTCGTCGATGACTTCCGTATTGAGGTTCCCCGGGATGAAGCCCGCGCCGATCCCCTGGATCTTGTGCGGTCCGGGCTGACCACCGGAAATGACCGGGCTCGCGGTCGGCTCCACGGCGATGACTTTCAAATCGGTGCGCGCTTTCAGCACTTCCCCCACACCGGTCAGCGTGCCCCCCGTGCCCACGCCCGCGACGAAGGCATCGACCTTCCCCTCGGTGTCGCGCCAAATCTCCTCGGCGGTCGTCTTGCGATGCACTTCCGGGTTCGCCGGATTGTCAAACTGGCTCGGCATGAAGCCGCCTTCGCCGAATTCCTCGACCAGCTGCTTGGCCTTGGCAATCGCTCCGCCCATCCCTTTCGGCCCCGGTGTGAGAACGATTTCCGCCCCGAGCATGTGGAGAAGGATGCGGCGCTCGACCGACATCGTTTCGGGCATGACGAGGATGCACTTGTAGCCTTTGGCGCGCGCCACGAAGGCCAGAGCGATGCCCGTATTACCGGAAGTCGGCTCGATGATGGTGCCGCCGGGCTTCAAGCTCCCGTCTTTTTCCGCTGCCTCGACCATCGCCTTTCCGATCCGGTCTTTCACGCTGAAGAGCGGATTGAAAAACTCGGCTTTGACGAGAATTTCCGCGCCGCAGTCCTTCGCGAGGGTGTTCAGCTTAATCAGCGGGGTGTTCCCCACGGTATCGACCATGTTGCTTGCAATCATTTCACTCATAGCAGTGCCTAGGAACTAACGCCGATCAGGCCGGAAAGAAAGCGCAAACTCCCCCACCGGCTTTTTCCCGCCCATCACGGGCCGTCTCGCCGCCTTAAAACCCCGGAAAACTCAAAACAACCACCCGCTCAGCGCGTGCAGCAGGACGCCCACCGTTCCCCCGATCAAGGTCCCGTTAATCCGGATGAACTGCAAATCCGCCCCGACCTGGCTCTCCAGACGATCGATCAACTCCTCGGCCTCCCAGCCGTCGACCACCCGCTTGACCCAGCGCTCCAAAAAGCCCCCGTGCCGCTCCAGCGCCCCCGCCAGCCACTCGCCCGCCCGCTCACTCCATTCCCCGAAATCGTCCCGCTCCAGAAAATCCCGCGCCGCTCCCTGGATGATCTCCACGGCCTGCCCCCGCTCGCCCGCGACCCACTCTTCCTCAATCAGACGCAAAGCCCCCTCGAAAACCCGCCGCGCCAAGGCCCCCGTCTCGGGATCGGCCAACAAACGCTCCCGGAAATCCCCCCACGCCGCCACCACCTCGCCTCCCGCCACCAATTCCCGCTCGACCTGACGCAGACTCTCCTCGATCCGGTCGTAAAGCGGATGCGTTTCATCTTCCGCCGCCTCCCGCAGGCGCGCCCCGACCTTTTCCACCGCCTTGCCCGAAAACACCCGTGTCATCGCCGTGGTAAACGCCCCCAGGACCTTTTTCTCCCGCAATGGAGCCTCCTGACCCGCCTCCCACATGACATATTCCCGATTACCCTCGACCGCCGCCGCCAGCCGCCCCAACACCGGGGCCATCACCGCGCGCCGACTCTCGCTCGCCAAAAAACCCCGCAACAACACCGCTCCCCAGCGTTCAAAAGGCAAATCCCGCACACTCTCGCGCATCACGCGACCCGCCCGCGCCGCAAATTCCTCCCCAGCCAAGACCCGCCTCACCGAGCGCCATCCCGCCTCCAGCCCCCGCCGCACCGCCCCCGCGTTCTCATCCGCCGCGAGCCACTCCAGCCCCCGCCGCAAGGGCTCCCGCTCCCGCCATTGAGCCCGCACGACCTCCGGCGATAAAAAATTCCCCCGCATGAACTTCGCCAGCACCTCTCCAATCCGCTCCTTCTCCTTCCGCACAATCGCCGTGTGCGGAATCGGCAAACCCAGCGGATGCCGGAAAAGCGCCGTCACCGCAAACCAATCCGCCAGCGCCCCCACCATCCCCGCCTCCGCAAAAGCCCGCACCCACGCCAGCCACGGTCGGCCCGCCTCCCCGCTCTTCGCCAAGACAAACAAGACCGCCATCAAGACCAACAAAGCCGTCGCCCAGCGCCGCATCCGACGCAATTTCGCCTTTCCATCAATCACAAGCCCACCATAATCCAAATCCCCCACCCGCACACCCCAATTTCTAAATTCCGGTCTCTGGTCTCTGGTCTCTGGTCTCTGGTCTCTGGTCTCTGGTCTCTGGTCTCTGGTCTCTGGTCTCTGGTCTCTGGTCTCTGGTCTCTGGTCTCTGGTCTCTAGTCTCTGGTCTCTGGTCTCTGGTCTCTGAAAATCTGACAATCTGGCAGTCTGAAAATCTCAAAAGAAAATGCACCTCGACATTCTCACTCTCTTTCCCGAAATCGCCCTCGCCCCCCTCAGCGAGAGCATCATCAAACGTGCTCAGGAGAAAGACCTCGTCACCATCGCCGCCCACAACCTGCGCGACTGGACGACCGACAAACACCAGAAAGCCGACGACACCCTCTACGGCGGCGGCCAGGGCATGTTGCTCAAGCCCGAACCCATCTTCCGCGCCATCGAAGAACTCCGCCGACCCGACACCAAAACCATCCTTCTCACCCCCCAGGGCCAAGTCCTCAAACAAGCGACCTGCCGCCAACTCAGCTCGGAGTCCCATCTCATCCTCCTCTGCGGCCACTACGAAGGGGTCGACCACCGCGTCATCGAACAACTCATCGACCTCGAACTCTCCATCGGCGACTACATCCTCACCAATGGCGCCCTCGCCGCCGCCGTCCTCGCCGACTCCCTCATCCGCCTTCTTCCCGGGGCTCTTGGCGACGCTCGTTCGCCCGAGGACGAATCCTTTTCCGACCCAAAGCTCCTCGAAGCCCCCGCCTACACCAAACCCGTCGATTTCCGCGGCCACAAAGTCCCCGACATCCTCCTCTCCGGCCACCACGCCAACATCGCCGCCTGGAAAGCCCGAAAAGCCCGGGAACGCACCCAACAAAACCGCCCGGATCTGTTGGGGAGTTAACAGTTTTCAGTTGCCCCATTTTTCATTCTTCATTCTTCAGTTTTCACTCCCATGACATACCAAGACGCCCTCGACTGGCTCTACTCCACCCAGGACTTCGGCATCAAACTCGGCCTCGACGCCCCCCGCAAGCTCCTGCGCGACTACCTCGCCCACCCCGCCCCCGGCGTCAAAGTCATCCACGTCGCCGGCACCAACGGCAAAGGCTCCACCTGCGCCATCCTCGACGCCCTCGCCCGCGCCTCCGCCATCCGCTGCGGCCTCTTCACCTCCCCCCATCTCGTCCATTTCCGCGAACGCGCCCAAGTCAACGGCCTCCCCATCTCCGAGGAACAAACCGCCCGCCACCTCACCGCTCTGCGCGAACTCGTCGCCGACTGGCCCCACCACCCGACCTTCTTCGAACTCACCCTCGCCCTCGCCATGCGCCATTTTCGCGAGGAAAAATGTGAACTCATCATCCTCGAAACCGGCATGGGCGGTCGCCTCGATGCCACCACCGCTGTCGATGCCGACCTCGCCGTCCTGACCCCCATCGACCTCGACCACGCCAAGTGGCTCGGCGACACCCTGGAGGAAATCGCCGCCGAAAAAGCCGCCATTGCCGTCCCGAAAAAGCCCCTCCTCTCCGCCGCCCAGGAACCCGCCGCCCAGAGCGTCATCGAATGCGAAGCCAACGAAAAGCGCTGCCCTCTCACCTTCGTCACCGAGCCCCTTCTCGGCTATCCCCTCAACCTCCCCGGCCCCCACCAACGTCACAACGCCGCCCTCGCCTGCGAAACCTTCCACCAAGCCGGTTACCCGCTCAGCTACGATCTCGTCCACGCCGCCCTCTCCCGCGTCACCTGGCCCGGTCGCTTTGAAATCCTCGACCTTCCCGAGCGCCCCGCCCCCCTCATCCTCGACGCCGCCCATAACCCCCACGCCGCCCGCTCCCTCGCCGCCACCTGGGCCGAAACCTTCCCCGGCGAAAAAGCCCAACTCATCTTCGGAGCTGTCGCCGACAAAGACATCGCCCAAGTCCTCCAAATCCTCGCTCCCCTCGCCGAAAGCGTCCACCTCGTCCCCGTCCCCTCGCCCCGCAGCCGTCCTCCCCGGGAACTCGCCGAACTCCTCCCCCCCGACACCCCCCATCACTGCCACCCCGACCTCGAAAGCGCCCTCTCCGATACCGCCGCCTCCCCCAGCCCAACCCTCCTCACCGGCTCCCTCTTCCTCCTCGGCCAAGCCAAAGCCCGGCTCGCCCAACAAAACCACCGCCCCACCAGCCAGTAGAAGCGCTTTTCAAGCGCTTTCTTCACGGAACGCCAAGCTCCGGCTGGGCAACGGCTCTCCCCGACACGGACGAGACCTCCGTACTACTTTCCCCCTTCCCACCACCCCTCTCTCATGCCATATTTCATGAATGGAAACCCCTCCTTCATCCCCGAAACAGCGTTTCATCTTCTGGTTCTGTCTCAGTCTCGTCATCAGCGGAGCCATTGTTTTCATTCCCCCATTTTTTCTGACATGCCGTGGTTGCGGAAGTTCCATCACCGAAGCCACCAACAACGCCCGCCAAATCGGCACGTTCCTCACTCTCTACGCCCAGGATCACGGGCAACTTCCCTGGAAAGATCTCCCCGATAGCCCTTACCTGCCCGACCACTTCACCCCACAGAACCGCAGCGACAGTAACTACCTCCTCGGTCACCTCCTCCGTGCCGGCTACATCGATTCCGAAGAAATCTTTTTCGCAAAAGCCTCAAAACAAATCCGAAGGCCGGATGGGAACATCAGCAGTGACGCCACCCTTCTAGCTCCCGGCGAATGTGGTTTCACTTACCTCAGCTTCCAAGATCGTCCTTTCACCCTCAAGGACAACGACCAGCTCCCTGTCCTCGTCACTCCTCTCCTCCCCGGCAGCCATCTTGCCGACCCCGAACCCTTCAATAAAAAAGCCGTCATCCTCCGCCTCGACAGCTCCGTCCATCAAAAACGCATTGAGAAAAACGGCGAGATCATCGTCAACAAGGAAGGTCACAGCCTCTTTCAAATCGGCCCCGGCACCTCATGGGGCGAGCAAGAACCCCGGCTCCACCACCCTCTTTACCGAGACTGACCAGGGGGGGGCAACATCCTACTGGGTCTGGAACGCCAAGCTCCGGCCTGGCAACGTCTCTCCCCGACACGGACGAGACCTCCGTATCTCATAGGCTCCCCCGGAAGTCACTTCCTCACCCACTGCCGGATGGCGCCAGCGAGGGCTGCCACAATGAGGCCGGTGATGACGAGAGGGGCCCATTCGAAGTCGCCAAAGGGCCAGACTTCGCCATTCTCGCCATGGCTATGACCCGGAGGGCCGGGGTGGGCCAGGGCTTGCGAAATCCCCAACAGTCCGACGAAGACGGTCATCACTTTGCTGTTCATTTTTTTCACTGTTTTCATCATATTTTTTACGGTTTCGGTTAAAGTTTTCGGAAATCGGTCGCCAAGAGCGGCACTTTTTTTTGCAAGTCGGCTCGGGCGGCCGCGAGCGCCCGTCGCAGTGCCAGACTCCCCGGTGCCAGCACCCGCAACACCCCCACGCCCGGTTCCAGCAGCGACCAGCCGCACAGCACCTCGTGCAGTGGGCTTCCAGCCCGCTGTCCTGCAAAAACTGCAGGCTGGAAGCCTGCAGCACATTTCTCCACGCCCGCCAAGTCCCCGGCGGCCTCGTCCACGACCCACAAAGCCCCGTAGTAACAACGTTCCCAGCCCGTCACCTCGAGCGGCCACATCCCGCGTTGAGGCGAGATCACCCCGCGTTCTTTCACCAGCAACTCGCCCTCCCGCCACAACTCAAAACCGGTCTCCAGCCGCCGGAATTCCCCGTTCTCTCCGTGCGCCACGCGACCGGGAGCGAGCGAATCCAGAAAGACGGCCCGCGCTCCTTTTGCCAAGCGCAAGACCGTGGTTTGGCGCGTCTCCGAAGCCCGCTGCGGAATCATCATTTCCGGCCAGAAATCAAGCCACGCCCCTTCGCCCAGCTCGAACTCCTGCCGCAGTTCCGCCCGGCCCGCCTCCATGGTGTGAAAGCGCGCCGCACTCGGCGAGGTCAGCGCGACCTTCGCTCCGGCCTCCAGCTGCACCCGCATCACCAACTCGTCTCCGGAAAAGAGCCCCGCTGTCGGGTTCACCAGTTGCAAAACCAGAACCTCACCGTCGCGAAAGGGCTTGCCCACGTGCGCGAGACCGCCGGCTTTCCGCTCGACCAGGCGTGTCAGTCCCCGCTCCGCATCGACATCGAAACGCAGCCGCAACTCACTCTGTAAGCTCCCACAAATCAAGACTGACAACTGTTAACTTTCAACTGACAACTGTTTTTCCACATCCCCAAAAAAGACCTCGCGATCAAACCACGCGAAAAGCTCCGCCAGCGACTTCCCGCTCTTCAGATCCGTCATGAGAAAGGTCTTCCCATCGCGTTTTTCGGCGCAATCCGACTCCATCCGCGCCACGTCCGCTCCGACGTAGGGAGCCAGCTCGACTTTATTAACCAGTAGCAAGTCCGAGTGCGCGATGGCCGGTCCGCCCTTGCGCGGAATGTCGTCGCCTTCCGTCACATCGATGACATAAATAAAGACATCGGCGAGCTCCGGCGAGAAAGTCGCAGTCAAATTATCCCCGCCACTCTCGATGAGCACCATCTCCAAGCCCGGAAAGCGCGCCTCCATCGTCTCCACGGCCTCCAAATTCATGGAAATATCGTCGCGAATGGCCGTGTGCGGACAGCCTCCGGTCTCGACCCCGAGAATCCGTTCTTCGGGCAGCGCTCCGTGCCGGATGAGCATTTTCGCGTCTTCCTGCGTGTAAATGTCGTTGGTAATCACCGCCATATTGCGCTTCTGGCCGTAGTGCTCGCAAAGCTTCAGGCACAAGGTCGATTTCCCCGAGCCGACCGGCCCGCCGATCCCTACTCTGATG